>NZ_JBEXPR010000021.1:0-26840 GCF_040612135.1 Streptomyces sp. NPDC006458
CCCGGACCGCTTCGACGCGGCCGCCGTACGGTCCCGGCCGCCGCACGCCTTCAAGCCGTTCGGCACCGGCGCGCGGGCCTGCATCGGACGCGCCGCCGGGCCGGCGTGCGGGGCGGTGCTCATCACCGTGTGCCCTTCGCGGCGAACGCGTCGACGGTGTCGACGTTGGACCTGTCGACGAAGGCCGGGCCGGTGAGCACGGGCTGCTCGCCGCCGCCGAGGTAGTTGCCGTTGCTCTTGTAGAGCCACAGCGAGTCGATCGCCAGGTAGCCCTGGAGGTAGGGCTGCTGGTCGACGGCGAACTCGACGCTGCCGTCGGCGATGGCCTTGGTGAGCTGCTTGTTGAGGTCGAAGGTGGCGACCTTCGCCTCGCTGCCCGCCTCGGAGACCGACTGGGTGGCGGTCAGGGCGATGGGGGCGCCGAGGGCGACGACGTGGTCGATGTCGCCGTCCTTCTTGAGCTTGGCGGTGACGGTCGACTTCACCGAGGGCATGTCGGTGCCGTTGACATAGAGGATGTCCAGGGTGCCGGAGTACGACTTCTTCACTCCGTCGCAGCGCTGGGTGAGGCCGATGTTGCCCTGCTCCTGGATGACGCAGACGGCGTGCCGGGAGCCGAGTTCGTTCAGGCGCTTGCCGAGGGCCTCGCCGGCGACCGTCTCGTCCTGGCCGAAGAACTCCATGAGGCCGAGCCGCTGCCATTCGCTCACACCGGAGTTGAGGCCGACCACGGGGATGCCGGCCGCCTTCGCCTTGCTCACCACGTCCTTGAGGGCGTCCGGTTTGGCGAGGGTGACGGCGATACCGTCGACCTTCTGGTCGACGGCGTTCTGGACGAGGTTGGCCTGGTTGCCGGCGTTCGGGTCGGCGGAGTAGACGAGCTTGACGTTGTCCTTGGCGGCGGCGGCCTCGGCGCCCTTGCGGACGATGTCCCAGAAGGTGTCGCCGGGTGACTGATGGGTGACCAGGGCGATGGTCATGCGCGGTGTCGTGGCCTTGCCCGCGGAGCCGCCCGAGGCCGCGTCGGCCTCCTCGGCCTTCTTGCCTCCGGAGCCGCTGGAGCAGCCGGCCAGGATCAGGGCTGCCGCCGCGGCCAGGGCCAGGGCGGTGGTGGTGCTGCGGGAGCGGGAGCGAGAAGAGCGGTTCATCTTTCCTGCACCTCACTGTGCGACCGGGGGAAAGGCACCGTTTGCTGGGTCCGGATCAAACTCCCGGGCACGCCCCCTGTCAATGCTTTGTCCAGACATAGTTTCGGACGCAGGTCAGAATGTCAGGACAAATCGAAACAGAAGCGGGCACTCCTCCCAGGAGTACCCGCCCGCTCGTCCGGTCAGCCCGCGAACGGCCCGTCCAGCGCGGCCCATTGGAGCAGCATGATCGTCTTGGCGTCGGCGATCTCCCCGGAGCGGATCATCTCCAGGGCCCTGCGGAAGGGCAGTTCGAGGATCTCGATGTCCTCGCCCTCCTCGTCCAGGCCGCCGCCCTCGTGGGTGCGCGTGGAGGGGCCGTACTCGGCGGCGTAGAAGCTCACGCGCTCGGTGACCGAGCCGGGGCTCATATAGACGTCGAAGACGTGCCGGACCTCGCCGATGGTGTGCCCGGTCTCCTCCACCACCTCGCGCCGCACGGCGAGTTCGGGCTGCTCGTCCTCGTCGTCGAGCAGCCCGCCGGGAGTCTCGACCAGCATGCCGTCCGGGTGGCCGTTGACATACACCGGGTACCGGAACTGCCGGGTGAGCAGGACGGTCTCCCGCTCGGGGTCGTAGAGCAGCATGGTCGCGCCGTTGCCCCGGTCGTGCGTCTCACGCTGCTGGGTGCTCCAGGTGCCGTCGGCCCGCTGGAGGTCGAAGGTCGTGGCGCGCTCCACGTACCAGTGGCTGGACAGCAGGCGCACCTCCCGCACCTTCACCCGCGGATTGCCGCTCAGGTCGAGTCCGGTCCGGTCGAGCCCGGTGCGGCCCCGGTGGTCCGGGGTGTCGATGCCGGCGGTCATCGGCTGTGCAGATCGGTCGCATTGGTCATACGCGCTTCTACCACACCTGTGCGAAACCGGATCGGTCACGGCCGTGGCCGGAACGGGACCGTGAGCGGCTCCGGGCGGTGGGCGAACCAGGCGACGGTGTGCCGCAGGCCCTCCTCCAGGGGTACCCGCGGCTGCCAGCCGAGTCCTTCGCGGGCGCGGGTGATGTCGGGGCGGCGGCGGGCCGGGTCGTCCTCGGGCAGCGGCAGATGACGCAGCTCGCTGTGCGAGCCGGTGATCCGCAGGACCAGCTCGGCGAGTTCGCGCACGGTCCGCTCGTTCGGGTTGCCCAGGTTGACCGGGCCCGCCAGGGTGCTGTCCAGCATGGCGACCAGGCCGCTGACCATGTCGTCGACGTAGCAGAAGCTGCGGGTCTGGCTGCCGTCCCCGTGCAGCGTGAGCGGTTCGGCGTCGAGGGCCTGGCGGATGAAGGTGGAGACGACCCGTCCGTCGTGGGCCCGCATCCGGGGGCCGTAGGTGTTGAAGATCCGGGCGATCGCGGTGTCGGCTCCCTCGCTGCGCCGGTAGGCGGCGGTGACGGCCTCGGCGAACCGCTTGGACTCGTCGTAGGCACTGCGCGGCCCGATCGGGTTGACGTGGCCCCAGTAGTCCTCGCGCTGGGGGTGCACGGTGGGGTCCCCGTAGACCTCGCTGGTGGAGGCCAGCAGGAATCGGGCCCGGTGGTGGTGGGCGAGGCGGAGCAGGTTCTCGGTGCCCCGGCCGCCCGCGGCGAGGGTCTGCAGCGGCCGGCTGAGGTAGTCGTACGGGGACGCGGGACTGGCCAGGTGGATCACGGCGTCCATGCCGCCGGAGAGGCTGGGCTCGTCCGTGACGTCGCACAGGGTGAACTCGAAACGCGGATTGTCCAGCAGTGCGGCGATGTTGGCGATCCGGCCGGAGGAGAAGTTGTCCAGGCAGCGCACGCTGTCTCCCCTGCGCACCAGTGCCTCGCACAGATGCGAACCCAGGAAACCGCTTCCGCCGGACACCACGACACGCATCGCGCCACCTCCCGCCGGTCAGCCGAGCCGTGGCCGGCCCGGTGCGCGCACCGTCCAGCCGGCCGTGCGCCAGGCGTCGGCGTCGAGCGTGTGCCGGGCGTCGACAAGCAGCGGGGCGCGCACCACGACGGCGAGCGCGGCCGGGTCCAGATCCCGGTACTGGGGCCACTCGGTGAGGTGCAGGACGAGGTCGGCCCGCTCACAGGTCTTGGTGACGTCCGGGGCGAACTGGAGCGCGGGACAGGCGGCTCGGGCGTTGTCGACGGCCTCCGGATCGTGCACCCGGACCTGTGCGCCGGCCTGCCGTACGGTCTCGGCGACGGCCAGCGCGGGCGAGTCGCGGACGTCGTCGCTGTGCGGCTTGAAGGCGGCGCCCAGCACCGCGACGTTGCGCTCGGCGAAGCCGCCGCCGAGCAACTGCCGGGCCAGTTCGACGGTGCGGTCGCGCTGGCGGGTGTTGATGGCGTCGACCTCCCGCAGGAAGGCCACCGAACTGCCGAGGCCGAGCGCCTCCGCGCTGGCGGCGAGGGCCCGGATGTCCTTGGGCAGGCAGCTGCCGCCGAAGCCCAGGCCAGGCGCGAGGAAGCGGGACCCGATGCGGGTGTCCGCGCCCATCGCCCGGGCCAGGGTCAGCACGTCGGCGCCGGTGGCGTCGCAGATCTCGGCCATGGCGTTGACGAAGGAGACCTTGGTGGCGAGGAACGAGTTCGAGGCGAGCTTGGCCAGTTCGGCGGTGGCCGGGTCGGTGGCGATGAACGGGGCTCCAGCGGCCAGCAGGGGCGCGTAGATCTCCCTGAGCCGCGCCTCGGCCGCGGGCGAGACCGTGCCCACGACGATGCGCTCCGGGCACAGGGTGTCGCGCACCGCGCAGCCCTCGCGCAGGAACTCGGGGTTCCAGGCGACCTCCGCGCCGGGCAGCCGCGCGGCCAGCCGGGCCGCCGTGCCGACGGGCACGGTGGACTTGCCGACGACCAGCGCGCCGTCGGTCAGATGGGGGGCCAGGGTGTCCGCGGCGCCCTCGACATGGCGTAGGTCGGCGGCTCCCGAGCCGGGCATCGGCGGGGTGCCGACGCACAGGAAGTGGGTGTCGGCGAACCGGGCGGCCTCGGCCGGAGAGGTGCAGAAGCGCAGCCGTCCCGTCTCCACCCCCCGCTTCAGCAGCGCGCCCAGCCCCGGTTCGTAGAACGGCGGCCGTCCGGCGGCGAGTTCGGCGATCCGCTCGGCGTCGACGTCCACCCCGAGGATCTCGTGGCCGAGGTCGGCCAGGCAGGCGGCGTGGACGGCTCCTACGTATCCGGTGCCGATGACGGTGAGGCGCATGGGTCACTCCGTGGGGTCACGTCCCGAGCAGGTCGCGGTAACAGGCGTCCACCGCCGCGCACATGGACTGCGGGGCGAACGCGGCGCGCACCCTCAGCCGGCCCTGACGCCCCATCCGGGCGGCCTCGTGCGGGTGGTCCAGGAGCCAGCCGACCGCGTCGGCGGTGTCCTGGGGGGCGGTGGGCGCGACGAGGAGTCCGGTGGCGCCGTGCTCGACCAGGTCGGGCACGCCGTTGACAGCCGTCGCGACGACCGGGCGGGCGGCGGCCAGCGCCTCGGTGAGGGCGCGGCCGAGCCCCTCGTAGAGCGAGCTGATGACGAAGACGTCGAGGCCCGCCGCCAGCCTCGCCGCGTCCGGGCGGTGGCCGGTGAGGGTGATGTGGACCCCGAGGCGGGCGGCGAGTCGCCGCACGTCCTCGGTCAGGGGGCCGTCGCCGATCATGACGAAGGCGGTGTCCGGGCGCCGCGCCGCGAGAGCGGCCGCCATGCGGACGAAGTCCAGCGGCGCCTTCTGCGCGTCGATCCGGCCGACGGTCCCCACGAGCGGGGTCGCGCGGGACACGCCGAGCATCCGGCGGGCGAGGGGATCGAACCGCTCGGGGATGTTCCCGAGGTCCACGGCCGAGGGGACGACGCGGACCAGGCCAGGGGGCGCGAGGCGCTCCTCGACCGCCTGCCGCGCGACGCGCGGGGAGACGGCCAGGAACCGGTGGGTGCAGCGACGGGTCACCCGCTCCAGGACGCGGTAGACCGCGCGGCGGGGGCGGGACTGGCTCGGGTGGAAGCTGAAGCCGTGGAAGGTGTGCACCACCACGGGCGTGTGGCACAGCCGGGCGGCGATCCGCCCGAGGAAGCCGCCCTTCGCGGAGTGGGTGTGCACGACCGTGAACCGTTCCCGCCTGATCAGCCGCATCAGGCGCCACAGCACCAGGGCGTCGGCCGGGGTCAATGTGTGGCGGAAGCCGCGCAGTTCGACGGTGTGCAGACCGGCCTCGCGGGCGGGCTCCCACAGCTCTCCGCCCGGGACGCCCGCGATCCACACGTCGTAGCGGTCACGGTCCATTCCCAGGGCCGTGAGCAGGGTGTTGCCGCCGGCGCCCGCCTGGAAGCGGGTGATGACGTGCAGCACCTTGACGCGGGGCAGTACGGGCGGGGGCGGGAGCTGGGCGGTCGGCACCACCTGCGGGAGTGGCTCGGGCCAGCCGGGGGCCGCGGCCCGCAGGCGCTCGGGGCCGGGGACGAGGGTCCCGTTCCGCATCATCCATCACCGCCGATATAGGGCGTACGTTTACGACGTACACGTACATCATCTCTCTTCAGGCAATTCCGGTCAACACGGAGGAAAATGGACGCCGAACCGGATGCTGGAGGAATGGCTATGCCCCTGGCCGCGCTGCACGACCTCAGGCGCCTGCTCGTGTGTCCGCGCTGCCGGGCGGAGCTGGCAATGGAGCCGGACGGCTTCCGCTGCACGGCCGCCGACTGCGCCCATCACCGCGACGGGGCGTTCCCCCTGGCCGGCCGATGGCCCGTCCTCGTGGACTTCGAACGCAGCGTCGTGAACCTCGACGCGGTGACGACACAGGGCGCTGGGGGCCGCGCCGAACGCCTGCCCGCTCCACTGCGCCGACTGGTCAAGCCGCCCAACCGGGTCGCGGCCCGCAATGTCGAGCTGCTGCTGCGCGCCCTTCCCGGCCCGGCGCCCCGGCTGCTCGTCGTCGGCGGGGCCACGGTCGGCAACGGCATCGGCGCGGTCTACCGCGATCCACGCCTGGAGGTCATCGGCTTCGACATCGTCGGCAGCCCGTTCACCCAGTTCGTCGCCGACGCCCACCAGATCCCGCTGCCCTCGGCGTGCGTCGACGCGGTGGTGGTGCAGGCCGTCCTGGAGCATGTGCTCGATCCGCCGGGGGTGGTCGCCGAGATCCACCGCGTGCTCAGGCAGGACGGTCTGGTCTACGCGGAGACCCCGTTCCTCCAGCAGGTCCATGCCGGGGCCCACGACTTCACCCGCTACACGGCGAGCGGGCACCGCCATCTCTTCGGCCGGTTCGAGGAGCTCGGGGCCGGCGCCGTCGCGGGGCCCGGCACCCAACTGCTCTGGAGCGTCGACCACGTGGTGCGTTCCCTGACCCGCTCCCCCACCGCGGGCCGCGGGGTGCGGGCCCTGCTGTTCTGGCTGCGGGCACTGGACCGGCTCGCGCCGCCGGACTTCGCGCAGGACGACGCCTCGGCTCTCTACTTCCTGGGTCGCAGACGCGAACGGGGGATGCCGCCCGAGGAGGTCATCCGGTACTACCGAGGGGCCCAGTAGGGGAACTTCCCACGGGGTCCGCGCGGACCGCGTCCGCCACCATCGCCGCCAGTCCGGTGCGCAGGCCGGTCGCCGGGCGGTAGCCGAAGGCGCGCCGGGCCAGGGTGATGTCGGCGGCGGTGCGCCGGGCGTCACCGGGCCGGGCCGGACCCGGCACCACCCGCACCGGCGCGGCCAGCTCACCCAGCAGCGAAATGACCTGACGAAGAGTCACCTCGGAGCCGCCGCCGAGGTTGGCGACCCCGGCCCACCCCGACAGCGCCGCCGCGCGCATGGCCTTCACCACGTCGCCGACGTAGGTGAAGTCCCGGCTCTGCCCGCCGTCGCCGTACAGCGGGAAGGGGCGGTCCGCGCAGGCGGCCGTGACCAGCCGCGCGAAGGCCATGTCCGGCCGCTGCCGGGGGCCGTAGACGCTGAACAGCCGCAGTGAGGCCGCGGGGACGCCGAAGACCGTGCGGTAGGTCTCGCACAGCTGCTCGGCGGCGAGCTTGGTGACGCCGTACGGGGAGACGGGGCGCGGGCGCAGCGTCTCCGGAGTCGGGTAGGCCTCGGCGTCGCCGTAGACCGAGGAGCTGGAGGCGAAGACCAGCCGGGGCAGCCGGACGTCCCGGGCCGCCTCCAGGACGTGCTGGGTGACCAGCACGTTGCGTTCGAGGTAGACGGCGAACTCGCTGCCCCACGAGCCGCGCACGCCGGGCTGGCCCGCCAGGTGGTAGACCACGTCCGCGGCGCCGAACAGCGGCTCCAGACGCAGCCGCAGCAGGTCGCCGCGGCGGAAGACGAACCGGTCGCGGCCCAGCAGCGGGGCGAGGTTGCGGCGCTTGCGCACGGGGTCGTAGAAGGCGGTCATGGCGTCGACGCCGACGACCTCGTCCCCGTGGGCCAGCAGGTGTTGGCACAGGTGCGAGCCGATGAATCCGGCCGCTCCGGTCACCACGGCACGCATCAGGAACCGCCTCCTTGGTCCCACAGGGCCGACACCACGTACACGAGGGTGCGGGCGGTGAACCGTACGACGTTGCCGACCGTGGCGTGGGCGAGGAACTCCGCGTCCAGCGCCACACGTTGGGGCACCTGCACGGTCAGGTAGTAGTGCTCGGGGTCGGGGCGCCCGTCGAGATCGGCGGCCCAGGCGCGCGAGCGGAGCTGGCAGGGGCCGGTGAGGCCCGGACGGTGCCGGAAGACCCAGCGGTGCTCTCGCGGGTAGCGCCGGGCGAGCTCGGGGATCTCGGGGCGGGGGCCGACCAGGGTCATGTCGCCGCGCAGTACGTTCCACAGCTGCGGCAGCTCGTCCAGGTTGAGCCGGCGCAGCAGCCGCCCGGTGCCGGTCACCCGTGAGTCGGTGCCGCCGGTGACCCGGACACCCGCGCAGTCGGCCCGCATGCTGCGGAACTTGTAGAGGGTGAACTCGACGCCGCCCGCTCCGATCCGCCGCTGCCGGAACAGCACCGGCCTGCCGCTCGTGGCGGCGACCAGGACGGCGATCAGCAGCAGCACGGGGGCGAGGGCGGCCGACAGGGCGAGGGCGACGATGACGTCCAGGCTCCGGCGCGCCGCGCCGACGCCCACCGCGCTCGCGGTGAGCGGAGCGTGGGAGGGAGTGCGGTCGACGGTGCTCATAGAGTGCCCTCGATACTGTAAATTTACATCGTAAACGTCATTTTCCACCCCATACGACACAAGGTCAAGGGGGAGTCGAGCGGCTCCGCGACACCGGCCGCGGGGGTGGACCCAGTCCGCGGCCGTCGCGGAACCAGCGCAGGAACCGCCAGTAGACGGCCAGGGTGGGTCCTAGATCTCCCCACTGCCTTCGCCGGGCCGCCACCGCCAGCCGCGCGAGGGGTTCCACGGACAGGCTCAGCGCGACGAGCAGCCACGCGCGATGCGCCTTCCACTGCCGGAAGGCGTAACGGCTGCGGCTGCACAGCGACAAGTAGTGCCGCCACGGCCCGAGTTGGGCGGAGCTCACCTGGCCGATATGACAGACCCTGGCCTGGTTCACGTGGTACGACGGCCAGCCGGCCCGGCGCGCCCGCAGGGCGAAGTCGACCTCTTCCAGATACAGGAAGTAGCCCTCGTCGAAGCCTCCCAGGGAGGTGAACAGGGGCCGGCGCACCAGGAAGAACGCCCCGATGACCTGATCCACCGGGCCCGACCGGTTCAGTTCCTCGGGCCTGAGATGCTGCGGCGGCAGGAGGCGGGGCACCAGCCGGTCGAGTCCCGTCATCCTGCCGAGGTATCCGCGCAGACTGGGGAATCTCGAACAGGAGATCTGAGGACGCCCGGACCGGTCCACCATGAGGGCCCCGAAGATCCCGAAGCGGTCCGCCGCGGGCGTCCGCAGGAACCGGCCGATGACGCGCAGGGTGTCGGAACGCAGCCGCGTGTCCGGGTTGAGGAAGAGCACGAAGTCGCTCCCGCCCCGGGCCGCGCCCTGGTTGCAGGCCGTGGCGAACCCGCGGTTGCTCCCGTTGCGCACCACGTCGAGGGGAATGTCCGCCGCGCTCAGACCGTCGAGCGAGGTGTCGGTGGAGGCGTTGTCGACGACGACGATCCGCGCCACCCGGAACAGCGACCGGTCGGTGTCGGCGATCGAGCGCAGACACTCCCCCAAATACGGGCCCGTGTTCCAGTTCACGATCACCACGTCCGCGGTGGGCGCGGTCCCCGTCGCGGCCGTCACGACGGCACCGCTTCGAGTTCCAGGGCCGCCCTCCACCGGGGCAGCCACTCGTCGTAGGAGTACGCGCGGGCGGTGACTTCCCGGGCGGTCCGGCCGAGGCGCTCCCGGGCGGCGGCGGACTGTCCGATCAGACCGAGGATCGCGCTGATCCACTCGTCCCGGGTCCATGCCGCGGGCATGCCCAGCTCGTCCAGGAGACCGGCGTTGACCCCCAGCGGGCTGGCCACCGCCGGGAGCCCGGCGGCGGCGTACTGGAGCAGCTTGTAGCCGCACTTGCCGAGGGCGTACGCGGTCGCGGGCAGGGGCATCAGGCCGATGTCCATCTCGGCCAGGGCCGTCCGCTGGCCGGCCGGGCTCCAGGCGACGCGGTCGATGAAGGACTCCAGGCCGCCGAGGGAGGGCACGGTCGTCCCGACGAGCGTCAGCCGGGCCCCCGTCCTGCGGTGCACCTCCGTCAGGGCGTCGGCGATCTCCAGCAGATACGCCTCGTTGTGCCGCGAGCCGATCCAGCCGAGCCGCGGTGGGTCGCGCAGTTCGTACGACGCCTTGGGCCGGTAGTCCTCGACGGCCACGCAGCTGGGGATGACGACGACGTCCCGCTGATAACGGCAGGCCCAGTCGGCCAGCACGGCGTTGCCCGCGATGACCCGGTCCGCGTGCCGCACGGCCACCAGCGCCTTGCCCGCCTTGGGGGCCAGCCGGCGCACGAGGCCGCCCTCGCCGCGGTCCCACTGCAGGGCGTCGTCGAAGTCGTACACGGCGAACTCGGCGCTCTTGAGCAGCCGCCGCTCCCACCAGCCCCGGCTGAGCGGGGAGGCCTCCCGGTGGAGCAGCAGCCGCCGGGGGCGGGTGCTCGCGAGGGCGCCGAGCCGCAGTTCCGCGCGCAGGACGGACATCGGGCGGCGGGCGAGCCGGGAGACGGAGGCGTCCGGCAGCGACAGATAGCCGCCGACGGTGACCTCGGTGCCGAGGCGGTCCAGCCACTCGTACACACGGACACGGGAACTCCCGGCGCTCCGCCCGTACGGAGTGACGGCACAGAAGTCCGGGCTGTGATCCACGCAAGCTCACCGCGCAAGCATCGTCGCTGACGCGTCATCGACGCGTCCTGGTACGTTTACGTCGTATACGTACATACTAAGCATATAGTGGCGAGGCGGGCAACCAGGGCCCGGCTACTCGGCCGTACGACCGCTCCGGCCGCCGCCCCACGCGTTCCGCACCGCCGTCAGGCCGAGCCGACACGTGTCGCGCAGCCGCGTCCGGTCGAACAGGGCCAGTCCGGCGCCGAACAGCAGGACCGAGGCCGACGCTCCGAGGAATCCCGCGGCGAGGCCCGAGCCGGCCCGTACGGTGATCTCCCATCCCGCCGCCGACGCGCACGCCCCCACGGTCAGGGGAACGAGCAGCGGCCGCAGCAGCGCGGCGTGGCTGCGGCGGGTCGTCGCACGGCAGAGGATCACGGCCTGCGGCACCGACGCGATCGCCCATCCGATCCCCACCGCCGCGATCCCGAGCACGGGATACAGCCCGAGCGACAGGGAGATCCACAGGACCTCCTGGACGATCTCGCCCCGCAGGA
The DNA here is from genome assembly GCF_040612135.1 of Streptomyces sp. NPDC006458. Classification (NCBI taxonomy): domain Bacteria; kingdom Bacillati; phylum Actinomycetota; class Actinomycetes; order Kitasatosporales; family Streptomycetaceae; genus Streptomyces; species Streptomyces sp. NPDC006458. The sequence goes on from NZ_JBEXPR010000021.1 coordinate 10,921, forward strand.
CCGCCGTGGCGTCGTCCACCACGAACAGAAAGCCCTGGGTGGCGACCAGGACGGGTCCGCTGATGCCCACGGCGAGACATGCCCCGGGCAGAATCGAGCTCGCGGCCTGCCAGTGTTCCCCGAAGATCCCCGGAACAAGTCCGGGCGCCCCGCCGGCCAGCGCCGCCAGGAGGAATCCCCCGCTGATCGCCGTCACCCCCATCGCCCGCTCGATGAGCGGCCCGACGTTCTCCTGCGCGGCGATCAGTTTCGACATCACCGGGAAGGAGACGCGGCGGATGGACGCCGTGAGCATCAGCGGGACCTCCACCAGGCGCCTGGCGAGCACCCAGAGCCCCAGGTCCGAGATGCCGCCGACCGCGCCGACGGACGCGTTGAGCGTCTGCTCGCCCCCGATCCAGACGACGTGGACCGCCTGGAACCGGATCCCGAAGCTCAGCAGCGGCTTGATGAGACGGGTGGCGAAACGGGGGCGGACCAGCCCCTCGGGGCAGACCCACGCCACCATGACGGCGCCGGCCAACCCCCGTACGAGCGTCGCCGTCGCCAGTCCCCACACCCCGGCTCCCATGATCACGGTACCGACGGCCCACGCCTGGAAGGCCACCGCCTGCACGAGTTCCACCACCGCGAGCCGCCGGTAGAGCAGCGCACGCTCCATGAGGATCCGGCCCGGGAACTGGAGCGCGACGAACGGCATCGAACCCACCATGATCGCCGTGACCCAGCCGCCCTGCCCGAAGACACCCGCGACGGCCACGGTCGCCAGCGAGACCGCCCCGGTCACCGCGAGCTGAAAGGCGCTCAGCGCCCCCAGCTCGGCGTCGGTGGGCGGCTCGGCACGCCGGATGAGTCCCGCGCCCAGCCCCCCGTCCGAGACCAGCTGGGTGAAGAGCACGACCACCATGCCGAACGCCACCAGGCCGAAGTCCTCAGGAGTGAGCAGCCGGGCCACGATGATGTTGCCCACGAACCCCAGGACCACGATCAGCAGCCATCGGGTGGCGACGAAGAACACCCCCGCGGTCGCCCGGCGTTTCACCTCGACCCGCGTCAGGGAACTGTCGTCCGTCAGTGAGGTCCGCACACCGGAGCCCTCCTGACGGTGTCGACGGTGCATGCCTTGCCCGGCCCGGCGTAGGGGGCGGACCGGTGGCGCACGGCCGGCAGCACCGGGACCATGCGCTCCAGGATTCCGTGGCTCACCGCGCCCCGGTTGACGCGCCCCACAGGGGCCCGGTCCTGGGCGAGCCGCCGACTACCGCGGATCGTGCGGCGCAGCGTCAGCGCCATGCTCTCGCGGCTGGCCGGGGAGAGCCGGTGGTCCAGCACGGCCAGGGGTGTCCACCCGAGCGGCGCCCGTCGCGCCACCCGCGCGCAGAAGTCCATGTCGTCCGCGATGCCGTGGCCGGCCCGGCCCTCGTCGAGACGCGGGCCGCCGATGTGGCCGCGGCGACAACGGGGCGGGGCGGGCTCCGGCGGCCGAGCACCGCGTCCGCCCCCTCCCCCGACGGCCGGCCGGTTCCCGAACGCCGCCAGGATCTGGTGCGGGCCGTCCGGGTCGGGAACGGTGTCGTCGTCGAAGTGGGCCACGGCCGTCGAGACCGCGATCCGGCCGAGCCCCGCGCTGCGCTGCGGGGTGAGCCCGCGAGCGGTCCCGGGGCACCGCACGGCGATCCCGGCGATCTCGGCGATCTCGGCGATCTCGGCGATCTCGGCGATCTCGGCGATCTCGGCGATCTCGGCGATCTCGGCGATCTCGGCGATCTCGGCGAAGGATGCCGGCTGGCGCCGTGTCGCGGCGGTGTCGCCGCTGTCGGCGACGACCGGACGGTCGGACGGCGTCGGCTGTGCCGCGGCGGACCGCAGACACCGGCGCAGGCCGTCCGCGCGGTTTCTGGTGCGGATGGTGAGTTCCTGGTGCATGACGACCCTCCGGAAGGAGCGGGTCACCGGCGGAGGGGCGGATGGGCGCCGTCGGCCGGATCGGTCCGCGGCACCGGCGCCCGCTGTGCTTCGCAGGCCCGGACCAGCGCGGTGAGCAGCCCGACCGACAGATAGAACAGCACCCGCAGGACGGTCCCCTCGAAGCTCGACTCGACGGCGAAGACGACGAGTTGTGCGAGCAGGGTGAAGCCGACGACCCGGGCCTCCGGACTCGTGCGCCAGCGGGAGAAGAAGAACAGCGCCATCCCGACCAGCGTCAGCGAGACGAGGGCGCCCAGCAGGAGACCGTAGTTCAGCGCCTGCTGGAGATAGGTGTTGTGGACACGGGCCAGATCCTCGATGCCGCCGGGTGCGACGCCGGCACCGTAGCCGAGGACCGGCCGATCGGCGATCCTGCCCACCGCCTCGACGGCGAACTCCGTGCGGACGAAGACATTGGCCGGGCTGAACCGGGAGCCGAAGAACTCCCGTGTGTCCGGGTTGAACTGATGCAGCATCACGATGGCCGCCACGACCGTCACCAGCGCGGCGACAGCCTTGCCGATCACCCGGCCGCCGACCTGCCGGTTCCTGACGAGATACCCCAGTCCCGCGAGACCCGCCGCCAACAGCAGCGCGGCGATGATCCCCCGCGAGAGGGTGCACACGACGGCGATCAGAGTGACGTAGCTGGCCACCGTGCATCTGCGGTCGTGACGGGTGTGCCCCCAGTACAGCAGGATCGGCACGAAGAGCGCGAGGACGCTGGCGAGGTTGTTGGAGGGGCCCAGCACCGGGTGCGACAGCCGGGTGTAGTACGACAGGTACCGGTCCGAGCCGACGGGCGCCTGCGCGTCCTGGGGCGCGAAGCCCGGCACCCGCAGCAGCAGCAGTACGGCCGGGATGATGAGCAGGTAGCTGTAGCGCCGGATGTACGTCATCACCCGGTCCGCAGAGACTCCGGCCAGCTCCCGCACGACGAAGAGGTAGGCGATCACGCCTTCGGCATAGACGACGGTGGCGAGGAAGGTCGCCCCCCGGTCCAGCGACCACAGCATCGACAGGGCGGCGGCGGCCATGGGGATGCACAGCAGCAGGAACAGCCGGGGGTAGCCGATGTCCAGGGGCCTGACGGCCCAGCCGACGGCGAGGCTCGCCGCCGCGACGCAGAGCATGATGTCCAGCACGGACACCGACCCGAGCAGGGGCGCGGACACGCCGAAGCGCACCGGCATCGCGGCGGCGACCAGCACCAGCCCGAGCAGGATCCGGGGACGTGCCGCCGCACGCTCTGGGCCGTACAGGGTCGGGGCCATGTCATCCGTCCTTGAGGAGCTCCTGAAGGGGACGCAGTGTCCTGTCCCAGGAGAACAGCCGGGCCTGCGCGTACGCCGCGTCACTGGCCTGCTGCCAGCGGCGCTCGTCCCGCATCGCCTCCACATGCGACGCGAAGTCGTTCTCCGTGTACAGGAAGGTTCCGCCGAGCCGCTCGGCGTGCCGTCGCCAGGCCGGGGCGAGGGTCGGCAGTCCGTACGCCAGGTAGGTCAGGTGCTTGGCGGAGACGGCGTTGCGCATCAGCTCGTCCCGGCTGCAGGTGATCAGACCCAGCTGGTAGTTCCGCAGGACATCAGGAGAGGCGTATCCCAGATAGTTGAGCCCCAGCTCGGGCGGCGGCGGAGGACCCCCGTAGACATCGATGCGGGGATGGATCCGGCTGAGCCGGGCGAGCAGCGGAAGGTCGATGAACTCCATTCCGAGGTAGCCGAGGTAGACGACGCGCGGCGGATCCGCGAACCGGGCGCGGTGCGGGGAGGGCGTGCAGCCGAAGTCCAGCCGCATGACGTTGCCCTCGTCGATGCCGTACTGCTCGACGGTGTACCTGACGAACGTGTCCCACTGGAAGGCCAGATGGTCGACCCGTTCGAAGAGTTCCTTCTCCCGCCTGCGCATCTTGAGGTGCTGCCGCTCGGTGAGCCGGCCCTGGAAGTACATCTCGTCGGCCCAGGGCTGGGGACAGTCGTACAGGGTCCGGGTCCCGGTCGCGGTCAGCACACCCGAGTTGTTGGGGGTCTCGCAGATCACCAGGTCGAAGTCGTCGAGCGGCAGCGAACGCCGGAGTATGGCGCGGCGCAGCCCGTGGTCGGCGAGCAGCAGGTAGTACGACAGGAAGCGCCTGCCGAGCGGCCGGCGGTGCGTGAGCAGCGCGGCGAGCAACTCCGTTCCGTACAGGGCCATTCTCGCCGGACGGAGGGCGGGCAGCTTTCCGCGCAGCGACCGCGCGGACGCGGACGCCCGGCTCAGCGCCGCGGTGTCGGCCATCCGCACCTCGTGCCCGCGCTCCTGCAGGAAACGCCGGATCTGAACGGGCCTGACCGAGTTGGCGAATCCGTCCAGCTGGCCGATGACCAGAACGCGCTTCTTCGTCATGGCCGCTTCTCCCTCGGCCCGAGCGGGGCGGGAGCGTGGGGCGTCGAGGACCACGCCGTGGTGCGGGGCTGAGCCCCGGCCGGGTGACGGTCGTAGCCGTCAAGCCGTGTCACGGGCGGAACGGTTGGTATGTACGGCCGGTTGTGGGGCCTTTTGACCCCCATCAGCACGGTCCCGAGGACCGTGACGCCGACCGAGCGCAGTCGCTGGACGGCCAGGGTGACGTCCGGGCCGCGGGTGCCCTTGGCGTCGACCAGCAGGACGGCTCGCCCCACGGCGCGGGACAGAATCGTCCCCGCGCTCCCCTCGAGTACCGCGGGCCCGGCGAAGACGACGACGTCCGCCCGCCGCTCCAGCTCCTCGCGCAGCCGGGCCAGATCGGCCTGCTTGAGGACCGGCACGGCCGTGCCGGGTCGCCGCGAGCCGCCGCTGAGCACCATCAGGGGCACGTCGTCACGAGGCGGCACCAGCGCGTCGTCGACGGAGACCCGCTGCGCCAGCACGTCCCGCAGGCCCCACGACGTCGACAGGCCGAGCAGGCGCGCCAGTTCCGTTCCGGATCCCCCGGCGTCGACCAGGACGACCCGGCTGCCGCTCTCGGCGACGGCGTCGGCGAGTCCGGCCGCGACACGTGTGGTCGTCTCCCCGGGAGTAGGCGTCGCCAGGACGACGCTCTGCGGCACCCGGCCGCGGCCGGCCGCCTCCAGGGCCAGAGCCAGCCACCGGTACGCCTCGACGTCCGGCGCCGCCCCCTGGCCACCGAGCCGAAGGCCCCCGCCAGGTGCCTTCTCATGCGGCGGCAGCACGCCGAGGAGGTCGGCGTCGGTGGCGCGTGCCAGGTCCTCGGCGTCGCGGACGGGCCCGGGGGACAGCTCGCGGACCACGGCCCAGCCGATGCCCAGCACAAGTCCCGCGAGGACGCCGAGCATGATGTCGAACATCTTGTTCGGGGAGACGGGCTGAGCCAGCAGCTCGGCGCGGTCGAGTGTCAGCACGCCGATCGCGGGACTGCGGACCGGCGAGCCCGGCAGCTCGGGGTTCTCGGCGGAGGTGACGACCTTCGAGAAGGCGGGCGGCACGCCCGTGGCGATCTGCAGCGCACGGCTGCGCGACTGGTCCAGGGCGGTGATCTCGATGATCGCGGTGTCGGTCGGATTGGTCGCCTTGACATGCGACTTCATTTCCTCCACCGAGTACGGCAGACGCAGCTGGTCCCGGATCTGCCGGAGCACCGAATCGCTCATCAGCACGGTCGTGTAGGACTTGGCGCGTTGCTGGGCGAGGAGAGCGCCCTGGTAGGCCTCGCTCGCGTCCTGGCGCGGGGACGTGACGGTCACGAGCATCTGGACCTTGGCCGCGTAGGTCGGGCGCTGCGACCCGGCCCAGACGGCGCCGGCCACGGCGCACACGGCCACGATCACCACGATGGCCACCCAGTGGTGACGAAGCAGGCGAAGGTAGGCTTTCAGGTCCATGTCGAGTCCTTCCGCGGCGCAGGGCGCCCGCCGACGAGCCGCTCCAGCGGCCGCAGCGTCTCGTTCCAGCTCAGTCGTGTGGCCTGGGCGTACGCCTCGTCACTGGCCGCCTGCCACCGGTCCTTGTCCCGCATGGCGTCCACCACCGAGCGGAAGGACTCCTCCGTGTAGGGGAGCGACCCGCGCAGCAGATCCAGACGCCGCCGCCAGGTGGGCACGAGGACGGGCAGGCCGTGCGCCAGGTAGTGGACGTGCTTGGAGGAGAAGCCGTCTCTGCGCAGCGGGTCCTTCGTGCAGGTGACCAGTCCGAGCTGATATTCCTTCAGCACGTCCAGGGACGGCGCGTACCCCCGGTAGCGCAGCCCGAGCCTGGAGTCGGGCGGGGGTCCCCCGTAGACGTCGATGTGCGGGTACTGCGCCGACAGCCGGGCCAGCAGCGCGGGGTCGTTGAAGCCCGCGCTCACGTTTCCGAGGTAGGCGATCCGGGGCGGATCGGCGAACTCGGCACGCTTCTCGGACGGGCTGCATCCGAAGTTGAGCGGCATCAGATTGCGTCCGCTGATCCCGTACCGCTCGACGGCGTAGTGCGCGTACGACTCCCAGTGCAGAGCCAGGTGGTCGACGCCCTCGAAGATCCCGGTCTCCAGCCGGCGCAGCTTCTGGTGCTGCCGCTCGCTCAGTCTGCCGTCGAAGTAGACCTCGTCCGCCCAGGGGGCCGGGGCGTCGTACAGCGTGCGGGCGGTCGTGACGTCGGCCAGCACTCCGGCGTCGTAGACGGTCTCGCAGATCACCAGGTCGTAGTCGTCCATCGGCAGTTCGCGCTTCAGGATGCCGCGGCGCAGGCGGTGCTCGGCGACCAGGAAGTAGTAGGACAGGTGGCGCCGTCCGAACCCCCACTTCCGGGTGAGCAGGGCCGACGCCGCCTCGGTGGCGTAGAGGGCCGCCTTGCGCGGGCTGGGCGCCGGGAGCCTGCCCGCGAGGGGCCCCGGTCCGCGGGGGGACCGGCTCAGGCCGTAGGTGTCGACGAGGTGCGCCTCGTGACCCCGCTCCTGAAGGAAGCGCCGGATCTCGAAGGGCTTCACGCCGTTGGCGTATGCGTCCAGCTGACAGATGACGAGGACGCGTCTGGTCTCCGCGGTCATCACCGAGACCTCCCGGGCTGCGAGGGGTTCCCCGACTCGACTGCGTGCCACCGCGCCCGCAGCGCTTCCTTGTCGAGGATGAGGACGTACTGGCGGTCGATCCGGTCCGAGCGGACGATCGGCGCGGTGGCGAACCGGGCGTCCGACGTCTTCAGGTGGCGCAGGCCCAGCGCGAGGCCGCGCAGGTCGCTGTTGGACATCTGGTCGTCCACGCTCACCGAGCGGGTGATCGCGTCGACCACTTTCGCGGTGCCCAGCGGATCGGTGAGAGCGACGTCGCCGCGGATCTCACCCACGAGGGCACGCAGGAACTGCTGCTGCCGCTCGATCCGGTCCAGTTCGCCGCCGGGCAGCCCGTGCCGCTGCCGCACGTACGCCAGAGCCTCGTCGCCGTTCAGCAGATGCCGGCCGGCGGTGAAGGTCCGGCCCTGTTCCGGGTCGTAGGCGTCCGCGGGGACGGTGACCGGCACGCCGCCGACCGCGTCGGTCAGGGTGCGGAAGCCGTGCCAGTCGATGACACCGAAGTGGTCGACGCGGGTGCCGGTGAGCTGTTCGACCGTCTTGATCAGCAGGGGTGGGCCGCCCCAGGAGAAGGCCGCGTTGATCTTGGCGGAGCCGTGGCCGGGGACGGGGACCCAGCTGTCGCGCGGGATGGACATCGTGTAGGCGCTGCGGTGGTCACCGCTGAGGTGGACCAGCATCAGGGTGTCGCTGCGCTGCGCGCCGTACCTCCACAGATCCGCCGTCGCGTCGCTCCCGGTCGTCGGACGTTCGGAGCGGCTGTCGACGCCGGCCAGCAGGAAGGTCGTACCGCCGTCATGGCCGACGGGTTTGGGCGCACGGGGGCCGGTGGGGAAGGCGTCGGGGATGCGGCTCACCTGGTCGCCGTAGTGGTCGGTGGCCCACCACACGCCGCCGGCGGCCAGGCCCGCCAGGCCCAGCAGGGCGGCCAGGACCAGCGCCAGCGCGATGCGCAGCCGGTGGTGGCGGCGCGGTGGACGCTGCCTCGGGGTCCACTGCGGCCAGGTCATCAGAAGTCGTCCGGGTAGGGGCCCGCGAGCACGGCGCGCGAGGGCTGCGGTTCGGCGGCCGGGAAGCCCGGCAGGAGCGCGGCGAGGACGCGGCGCACTTCAGGGGTGTCGTTGCGTTCCGCGGCGTCGTACAGGACGGGCAGCAGGCCGGGGTCGTGCGGGGCCGAGGACGTGGCGGCCTGGATGCGCGGATGGGCGGTCGCAGTGTGCTGTTCATGGGCGGCGAACAGCGTCTCGTTGAGTTTCTCGCCGGGGCGCAGACCGGTGAAGCGGATGTCCACGTCCGAGATGTGGCGGGCGCGGGCGAACTTGCGGACCAGGTCGACGATCCGGACCGGGTTGTTCATGTCCAGCACGAACACCTCGCCGCCGCGGGCGATCCGGGCCGCCTCCAGGACCAGGCCGACGGCCTCCTCGACGGTCATGAAGAACCGGGTCACGTCGGGGTGGGTGACGGTCACCGGGGTGCCGCTGCCGAGCTGTTCGGCCACGACCGAGAGCAGGGAGCCGCGGCTGCCGAGCACGTTGCCGAAGCGTACGGCGGTGAAGACGGTGCCGGGCGGGGCGTCGTGCTGGGCCTCGCGGACGATGAGTTCGGCGAGCCGCTTGGTCGCGCCGAGCACGGAGACGGGGTCGGCGGCCTTGTCGGTGGAGATCAGCACGAAGCGCGCGGTGTGGGCGGCCGCCGCGGCGCGCACCAGGTTCTCGGTGCCGCGCACATTGGACTTCACGCCTTCGCAGGGGTGCAGTTCGAGGAGCGGCAGATGCTTGTGGGCGGCCGCGTGGAAGACGACGTCGGGGCGCAGTTCGCGGAAGATCTGGTCGATGCGGGGCCGGTCGCGGATGTCCGCGATCACGGTGTCGTCGCTGCGCAGCGCGTCCCCGTACAGTTCGAGCTGGAGCCGGTGGAGGTTCGACTCGTCGTGGTCGAGCAGGTACAGCCGGGCGGGGCCGAAGGCGTGGACCTGGTGGCACAGTTCGCTGCCGATCGAGCCGCCCGCGCCGGTCACCAGGACGCGCCGGCCGGCCACGACCGAGCGGGCCTCGGGGCTGACGACGTGCATCTCGGCCCGGCCGATCAGCTCGTTGACGTCGAGTTCGCGCATGTCCCCGCCGACCACGTCGCGGCGCAGCGCGGCGATGAACGACGGCAGGTAGCGCACGCTGGCGCCCTCGGCCTCGGCGGCGCCGGCGACGGCGCGGAAGCGGTCGGGGGCGAGCCCGGGGATGGCGACGACGACCGCTTCGATGCGGTGGTCGCGCACGGTCTGGCGGGTGGCGTCCAGGTTGCCCAGGACGGGCGGTTCGGCGTGCCTGCCCGGGTCGTCGTCGAGGAAGCCGACCGGGCGGAGGCCATAGGCGGGGCTGTGCGCGAGGTCGCGGGCCAGGGCGCGGCCGGCCTCGCCCGCGCCGATCACCAGCGTGCGCAGCCCGGCCCTCGGGCGTGCCGGGGCGCGGCTGTGCCGGGCCAGCTCGCCGCAGACCCGGTCGACCTGCCGGTCGGTGAGGTCGGGGTACATCGGCAGGGAGAGCAGCCGGGGGTGGAGGGCGTCGGCGCCGGGCAGGCCGCCGGGCGGCGACAGGGAGCGGTCGCGGAAGTAGGGCAGACGGTGCAGCGGGACGAAGTGCACGGAGGTGGCGACGCCGGCGTCGGCGAGGCGGACGATCAGCTCGTCGCGGGCGGTGCCGTACTCGTCCTGGACGCGTACGACGTACAGGTGGCGGGCGTGCCGCCCCTCGGTGTCCGACTGAAGCGGCTCGATGCCGGGCACGTCGGCGAGGGCCGCCTCGTACCGTGCGGCCAGTTCCCGCCGCCGCTGCTGCCAGGCGTCCAGGCGCCGCAGGTGGGCTCGTCCCACGGCGGCCTGGACGTCCGTCATGTTGGCCTTCAGGCCGGCCTCCTCGACCGTGTAGTCGGGCGTGCCGCCGGGCAGGTAGCGGCACCAGGCGTCGGCCGACATGCCGTGCAGCCGGGTGCGCCGGATGCGGGCGGCGAGTTCGGCGTCGTCGGTGGTGACCATGCCGCCCTCGCCGATGGGCAGGTTCTTGGTGGCGTAGAAGCTGAAGCAGGTCGCGCGCGACAGGCTGCCGACGGGCCGGTCGCCGACCGTGGTGCCCAGCGCGTGCGCGGCGTCCTCGACGACATGGGTGAGCGGCACACGGGCGGCGGCTGCGAGGTCGTCGACCGGGGCGGGGGCGCCCGCGTAGTGCAGCACCATCATGGCCTGGGGGCAGCCGCAGGCGCGGGCCGCGCGGGCGACGGTCGCCGGGGTGACGGCGGCGGTGCGCGGGTCGACGTCGACGAGCACGGGTTTGAGCCCGGCGTTGAGGACCGCGTGGGCCGCGCCGCAGAAGGTGATCGCGGGGATCAGGACGGTGCCGCCGGGGGGCAGGTGCAGGGCGCGCAGGGACAGTTCGAGGGCGGCCGTGCAGGAGCTCACGCCGATCGCGTGATCGGCGCCGACGTAGTCGGCGAACTCCGCCTCGAACCGCTCCGTCTCGGGACCGGTGGTCACCCAACCGGAGGTCAGGACCCTCTGGACCGCGCGCCGGGCGTCCGGGGTGATCCGGGTCCTGGCGAAGGGGATGTCCGGTTCGCTCGTCATCGAGTACTCCCCGGTGGTACGGGTACGACGCCGCCGTTGCCGCCACCGCAAGACGCGTAAGGCGTATGTTTACGACGTATACGTACACTTTGCCCCCGGGAATGCCTAGAGTCAACAGCAACGGACCACCGGGGAGGCCGGACATGGCGGACGAGCACAGCGGGGCACGAGGCGCCGCAGCGGGACCGGCGCGACGCGCCAGCGACCGGGGCCACTACGGGCGGCTGAGCCGGGAGCGGGTGCTGGCCAGCGCGCTGGCGCTGGTCGACAGGGAGGGCCTGGCCGCGCTGAGCATGCGCCGCCTGGGCGCCGAGCTGGGCGTCGAGGCCATGGCGCTGTACCGGTACGCGGCGAGCAAGGACGCCCTGCTGGACGGCCTGGTCGAGGCCCTCTACCTGGAACTGCAGGAGCGGCTGCCGGACGGGGAGCCCGACTGGCGGGCCGGACTGCACCGGATCGCGCGGGCGACGTACGACGTCTGCCTGGCCCACCCGCGGGTGGTGCCGCTGCTGTCCACCCGGATGCTGGCGGTTCCGCTGGCGCGCCGCCCGCTCGCCGTGCTGCGCGAGCACGAGCGGGTGCTCGGCCTGCTGCGGGAGGCCGGACTGGACGCGGCGCGGGCCACCACGGTGTTCCGTGCCTTCCAGGCCTGGATCCTCGGCTACGTCTCCGTGGAGCTGCGCCAGATGGTCGACAACCCCGACGAGTCCGACCCCGCCTTCCGCCTCGGCCTGCACCGCATGCCCGCCCAGGAACTCCCCCGGCTGCGCGAGGCCGCGTCCGCCCTGGCCGAACGCGGCGGCCCCGAGGGCCTGTCGACCGGCCTGGACGCCCTGCTCGACCGCTTCACCACGGCACCCTGACCCAGCACCCCACCCTTCCCTGCGGGCCTGCCGCCCACGGCTGAGCACGCAGTTCCCCGCGCCCCAAAAGAGGCAGCCCCACCCCGCCCCAACCCATCAACACCGCGAAGGCCAACCACCCCAAAGGGGCGCGGGGAACTGCGCGACCAGCCCAAGCCGCCCCGCACCCGAGACGCCACCCGACCACCAAAAGGGGCGCGGGGAACTGCGCGAGCGGCCCTCCACCCACCCGCACCCGCACCCGCACCCGCACGCGGCGAACCAGAAGTGGAACGCGCCCGCGAGCGGCGGTGGCGGCACCCCGTCCGGATTCGTGGTCACCGAGGCGCAGTTCAACCAGATGTTCCCGAACGGGAACTCCTTCTACACCTACAACGGCCTGGTCACGGCCCTGAGCGCCTACCCGGGCTTCGCCCGGACCGGCGGCGACACGGTGATGTGGCAGGAGGCCGCGGCCTTCCTCGCCAACGTCAACCACGAGACCGGCGGCCTGGTCCACGTCGTCGAGCAGAACACCGCCAACTACCCCCACTACTGCGACTGGGGCCAGTCCTACGGCTGCCCGGCCGGCCAGGCCGCCTACTACGGGCGCGGCCCCATCCAGCTCAGCTGGAACTTCAACTACAAGGCGGCCGGTGACGCGTTGGGCCTGGATCTGCTCAACAACCCCTGGCTGGTGCAGAACGACGCGTCCGTGGCCTGGAAGACCGGCCTGTGGTACTGGAACACCCAGTCCGGCCCCGGCACCATGACCCCGCACAACGCCATGGTCAGCAGCGCCGGCTTCGACCAGACCATCCGCTCGATCAACGGCTCCCTGGAGCGCGACGGCCGCAACCCGGCGCAGATGCAGAGCCGCGTCGACTCCTACAACCGGTTCACGTCGATCCTCGGGGTCTCCCCGGGCGGCAACCTCTACTGCTGACGACGGCCGGGGATCGGCGGCAGGAAACGACAAAGGGCCCCCGCGGACTCTCGCCCGCGGGGGCCCTTTCGCACCGTCGGGACGACAGGATTTGAACCTGCGACCCCTTGACCCCCAGTCAAGTGCGCTACCAAGCTGCGCCACGTCCCGGTGCCGCGACCAGCGGTGATCCGCGTGATCGTGCGGACAGTACTTTACCGCACCCGACCGGCCCGGCCGAACGCGGCCGCCGCCAGGGCGGACAATGGCCGTATGGAGCGTACGGCGGGCGGCGGACGGGACCGGGACGACGAGGGACGGGCGCGCAACGCCCGGCCGCGGGACGGCCTGGGCCGCCCCCTGCCCTACGGCACGCAGGGCGTGGCCCGGCAGCCGGAGGGCGTCGCGCGCACCCCTGACGAGACGGTCGCCGAGGCCCAGGCCCTGCTCGCCGAGGGCAAGCCGTTCCACGCGCACGAGGTGTTCGAGGACGCGTGGAAGTCCGGCCCGAAGGAGGAGCGCGCCCTGTGGCGCGCCCTCGCCCAGGTGGCCGTGGGCCTGACCCACGCGGCGCGCGGCAACACCACGGGCGGCGCACGACTGCTGCGGCGCGGGGCGGCCGGGGCCGAGGAGTGGGCGGCTCGCAGCGGCCGGCCGCGGCCGCACGGGATGGACCTCGCGGGCGTGGTGGCCTGGGCGCGGGAGCTGGCGGACGGGATGGAGGCCGGGGGCGGGCCGGTGGACGCGGCGGACCGGGCACCCCGGCTGCGGCGCGAGCAGGCGTCCTGAGGGCCGGGCCACCCGGCCGGTGTACACGGTGTCGGTGGCGTACGGCAGACTCGGGGCGTGCGAAGGATTCATGTCATCGGTATCGGCGCGGGCGACCCCGACCAGCTGACTCTTCAGGCGGTCAGGGCTCTGCGGGACACGGACGTCTTCTTCATCCTGGACAAGGGCGAGGTCAAGGCGGATCTCACCGACCTGCGCCAGGAGATGCTGCGGACGCACATCCCGGAGGGCTCGTACCGGGTCGTCCAGGCCCGCGACCCCGAGCGGGACCGCGGCGCGGGCGGGGCGGCGTACTCCCCGGCGGTCGGGGACTGGCGCAGCGCGCGGGCCGGCATCTACGGGCGGCTGATCACCGAGGAGCTCGGCGAGGAGCAGACGGGCGCCTTCCTGGTGTGGGGGGACCCCGCGCTCTACGACAGCACACTCGCTGTCCTCCAGGAGGTGCTGGAGGGGGGTGCGGTGACTTTCGAGTACGACGTGATCCCGGGTATCAGCAGTGTCTCCGCGCTGGTGGCACGGCATCGCACGGGGCTGAACCGGGTGGCCCGGCCGGTGCAGATCACCACCGGGCGGCGGCTGGCCGAGGGCTTCCCGCAGGGCGTGGACGACGTGGTGGTGATGCTGGATGCCCACCAGGCCTTCCGGCGGTACGCGGACCAGGACATCGACATCTACTGGGGCGCGTACATCGGCACCCCGGACGAGATCCTCGCCTCCGGGCCGATCGCCGAGGCGGCGCCGCGCATCGAGCGGCTGCGGGCCGAGGCGCGCGAGCGCAAGGGCTGGATCATGGACACCTATCTGCTGCGCCGCAACCCGAAGGACGCGTGAGCGGCGCCCCGACCACCTGATCCGGCGTTCCGCGCGGTCCTCCTACGGGCAGCGGGCCTCCCCCGGTCGCCACACGCAAGCATGTGCCGCCGGGGTGCTGCTCCCGGTCTTCGACCGCATGGCCGCCGAGGCCGCCGAGCGTCTGCCGGTGGAGGACCTCAGCACGGGCCCGCCGGACCGCTCCCGGCAGTCGGTCTCCGGGTCGGCTCCGTAGCGGTGTGTCCGAGGCCGAGGCGGTCCAGCACGGCCTCGGGATCGGGTACGGCGGCCACTCCGTCCGGCAGGGGCGGGCGCCGTACGATCACGACGGGCAGGCCCAGTTCACGGGCCGCGGTGAGCTTGGCGGAGGTCGAGTCTCCCCCGCTGTCCTTGGTGACGACGACGTCGATACGGCGTTCGCGCAGCAGCTGCCTCTCGTCGGCCTCGGTGAACGGCCCCCGGGCCAGGAGGACTTCGGTGTGCGGCGGCATCGGCGGCTCGGGCGGCTCCACCGACCGCGCGACGAACTCCAGTGCGGTCTGCCCGGCGAAGGCGGCGAGGCCCAGGCGGCCGGTGGTCAGCAGCACGCGTCGACCGAGGGCGGGCAGCAGTGCGGCTGCCTCCTCCAGGGAGTCCGCCCAGTGCCAGCGGTCCCCGGGGGCGGCCTGCCAGCCGGGCCTGCGCAGCACGACGGCCGGTACGCCGCTCAGGGCGGCCGCCCGGGCCGCGTTCCTCGTGATCGCGGCGGCGAAGGGGTGGGTGGCGTCGACGAGCGCGGTCACGTCGTGCTCCCGCAGCCACTCGGCGAGCCCTTCCGCGCCCCCGAACCCCCCGATCCTCACCTCCCCCGCGACCGCGCCGGGCCGCGACACCCGCCCCGCGAGCGAGGTCGTCACCCGCACCCCGCCCCGCCCCGCCAGCCCACCGGCGACCCGCCGGGCCTCCGCGGTCCCCCCGAGAACAAGCACGTGAAACATGCCCCGACCCTACTGCGACGCCCTTCTCGACGCCCGGGCGATCCGTACCCGCCGGCGGCCCATCTGTAGCAGCCGGAGTGTGTGGTCAGCGCAGCAGCAGCTGGAGCGCGCCCACCACGGTCGCCACGATCACGATCTGTTCGAACAGCCGCTGGTTGATCCGGCGCACCGCCCACTTGCCGATGAAGGCACCCGGCACGACGAACACCACAAGGGCGGCGTCGAGCAGCAGCGAGTGTCCGTCGATCAGCCCGAGCCCCGCGCTGAAGGGCACCTTGGCCACGTTGACGATGAGGAAGAAGAACGCCGAGGTGCCCAGGAAGCCGAGCTTGCGGAAGCCCGCGGAGAGCAGGTACATCGACATCACCGGGCCGCCCGCGTTGGCGACCATCGTGGTGAAGCCGCCCAGGACGCCGTAGGAGCGGGCCTTGATCCGCCCGGCGCGGGTGGTCACCGCGTCCGGGACGTCCTCCTTGTCCACGGTGCGCCGGCGCCAGAGCGTCACGGCGGTCATCAGCAGCAGGGTCGCGCCGATGGAGACACGCACCACCTCGTCGTCGGCCCATACCAGGAAGACCGTGCCCGCGACCACGCCCGCCGCGACCGCCGGGAACAGCCGCAGCAGTGTCGGCCAGTGGGCGTGCCGCCGGTAGGTGAGCACGGCGAGCACGTCCCCGGCGATCAGGATCGGCAGCAGGACACCGGTGGAGGCGCGGGCGGGCAGCACCGCCGCGAAGACCGCCAGGCTGACGGTGTTGGCCCCGCTCACGGCGGTCTTGGAGAAGCCCACGAGCAGGGCGGCGGCGGCCAGGGCGGCGAACTCCCAGCCTGATATGTGCCAAAGGGTCATCGTGTTCATGCGGAGACCGATGCTATGCGCACGCATCGGGCGGCCGTAAGGAGCGTCTCGCCTCACGGCCTCTTGCCGGACGCCCGGCAAGAGGCGAGAACGTGCGGAGCGCCGCGCGGC
>NZ_JBEXPR010000021.1:26938-163066 GCF_040612135.1 Streptomyces sp. NPDC006458
GCGGACGGCGGACGGCGGACGGCGGACGGCGGACGGCGGACGGCGGACGGCGGACGGCGGACGGCGGACGGCGGACGGCGGACGGCGGACGGCGGACGGCGGAACGTGCCCGACCGCCCTAGTGACGCTCGACCAGCACCGCGCTGCCCTGGCCCACGCCGACGCACATCGTGGCGAGACCGCGGGCCGATCCCGTGCGCCGCATGCGGTGCAGCAGAGTGGTGAGGATGCGGGCGCCGGAGCAGCCGAGGGGGTGGCCGAGGGCGATGGCGCCGCCGCTGGGATTGACCAGCTCCGGGTCGATGCCGAGCTGGTCGACGCAGGCCAGGGCCTGGGCGGCGAAGGCCTCGTTGAACTCGGCCTCCTGGACGTCCCCGATCTCCCAGCCGACGCGGGCGAGCGCCTTGCGCGTGGCCGGGACGGGGCCGATGCCCATCACGTCGGGGTGGACTCCGGCCGACGCGCCCGCGACATAGCGGCCCAGAGATTCGAGGCCGAGATCGTTGAGGGCTTCTTCGCTGACCAGGAGCAGGCCGGCCGCGCCGTCGTTCATCGGCGAGGCGTTGCCCGCGGTGACGCTGCCGCCCTTGCGAAAGACGGGCTTGAGCCGGGCGAGCTTCTCCAGCGAGGTGTCCTCACGCACGCATTCGTCGGCGTCCACGACCACGCCGTCCGGGCGCTCGAAGGGCAGGAGTTCGTCGTCGAAGTGGCCGTTCTTGCGGGCCAGGGCGGCCCGCTGGTGGCTGCGCAGCGCGAACGTGTCCTGCCGCTCGCGCGACACGCCGTACCGGGCCGCGACCTCCTCGGCGGTCTCGCCCATGGCGAGCAGGCCGTGCAGGTCCTTCATCGCCGGGTTGACCAGCCGCCAGCCGAGGCGGGTGTCGTAGGTCTCCATCTTGTGCGGCAGCGCCTCGTCGGGGCGGGGCAGCACGAAGGGGGCACGGCTCATGGACTCCGAGCCGCCCGCGACCACGATGTCGGCCTCACCGGCGGCGATCGTACGCGCGGCCGTGGTGACCGCCTCCAGGCCGGACGCGCACAGCCGGTTGACCGTGGCGCCGGGCACGGACTCGGGCAGGCCCGCGAGGAGGGCGGCCATGCGGGCGACGTTGCGGTTGTCCTCGCCGGCCTGGTTGGCCGCGCCCCAGTACACGTCGTCGATCCGGGCCGGGTCGAGGGCGGGCACATCGGCGATCAGACCCCGGACCACCGCGGCGGCGAGATCGTCGGGCCGTACGGCGGACAGGGCACCGCGCAGCTTGCCGATGGGCGTGCGGCGGGCGGCCGCGAAGTGGACGGGACGCACGAGAAGGACTCCTGACCGACGACGCTGTGGACCCAGAATCTTAATTAGCGCTGCTAGTTTCGGACTATAGACCGCGGACCGCCCCCTGGGAAGCTCCCCCGGCACCCGTTCCCCTTCGCGACCGGAGACGAACCGGGCCGCTGCGCTCGAACTCGGCTTCCACGGGCGGGACTTGTACCGTCCGGCGGTGGCCGAATGGCGCCTCCGTGCGGCAGCAAGATCGTGTCACACTGCTCGCACGACGCCGCCCCGCCCCGCTATCGAGGAGCTCCGTGTGACCGGGACCCCGCCGGCCCTCCCGCAGATCGACACCACCAGGCCGCACCCGGCCCGGGTCTACGACTGGTACCTCGGGGGCAAGGACAACTACCCGGTCGACGAGGAGCTGGGCCGGCAGATCGCGGCGATCGACGACGGCGCCCCGCGGGCCGCGCGCGCCAACCGCTGGTTCATGCAGCGGACCACCCGGCACCTCGCCCGGGAGACCGGAATCCGCCAGTTCCTGGACATCGGCACCGGCATACCCACCGAGCCCAACCTGCACCAGATCGCCCAGCGCATCGCCCCCGGCACACGCGTGGTCTACGTCGACAACGACCCGATCGTCCTCGCCCACGCGAGCGCCCTGCTGCGCAGCACCCCGGAAGGGGCCACGGAGTACGTCCAGGCCGACGCGCGCGACCCGCGGAGCATCCTCGAACGGGCGGGCCGGGTACTGGACTTCGACCGCCCGGTGGCCGTGTCGCTCATCGCGCTGCTGCACTTCATCGCGGACGAGGACGGCGCCCACGACCTGGTGAGCACGCTCGTCGACGCGCTGGCGCCGGGCAGCTGTCTGGTGCTGTCGGCGATGACCGCCGACTTCGAGCCGGAGAACGTGCGCCGGGGCATCGACCTCTACACCGCCCAGGGCGTGACCCTGGTCGCCCGCTCGCAGGCCGAGCTGGGCACGTTCTTCGCCGGGCTCGACCTCATGGACCCCGGGATCGTGTCGGTCGCCGACTGGCGGACCGACCTCGCCGAGGACGAGTCCGACATCGGCCCGGGGCCCGTGTCGCTGTACGGGGCGATCGGCGTCAAACCCTGAGGCGGTCGGCGTCGCCGCGCGGAGCGGCCACCCGCGTCATGCGCGGGGACGGTCGGCGTCGCGCGCGGGGGCGGTCCGCGTCACCCGGCGAGGAGGCTCAGCGCGGCCGACACCAGGGTCCGCACCCCGGGCACGAGCACCGAGGGGTCGGGCGCGGGCACTGCAACGGGGAGGGCCCGGCCTCGAAGACGGGGATCACCGCAGCCCCGGCCCTCGCGGGACACCCGCTCACCATGGCACGGAACCGTGCGCGTCGCCGATGGCTACGGCCCGGCCGGCTCCGGCAGCCCCAGCACGCGCGCGACGGTGCGCAGAACGCCGTTGTCGGTGTTGGCCGGGGCCAGGTGCCGGGCCCGCCGGACGACGTCGGGGTGGGCGTTGGCCATGGCGAAGGACCACTCGGCGGTGTCGAGCATCTCCAGGTCGTTGAGATAGTCGCCGAACGCCATGGTCTGCGCGGGTGTGATGCCCAGCTCCCGCTGGAGGCTGCGGATCGCGGCGCCCTTGTTCGCGGTGGTGTTCATGACGTCGACCCAGTGCTCACCGGAGACCACGACCTGGTGGGTGCCGGCGAGGTGGGCGAGGGGCCGGGGCCGTGGCCCGCTCGACGGGCCCGAAGTCGAACACGGCGACCTTGAGGATGTCGTCCTCGACGGCGGTGGCGTCGGCGACCACCCGGTTCTCCATGTAGTACTGCCGGACCTCCGCCAGGAAGGGCTCGTCCGCGCGCTCCACGTACGCGGACCGCTTGCCGCAGACCACGGCCCCCACGTCCACGCCGCCCGCGTTCAGGCGTCGCACGGTCGCCAGGATGTCCGCGACGACACCCCCTTCCAGCGGGTCGGAGCTGAGCTCGACGCCGTCGCGGACGACGTACGTGCCGTTCTCCGCGATGAACACCATGCCCTCGGACGCCCGGGAGAACTCATGTGCGAGGGTCGCGTACTGGCGGCCGCTCGCCGGGCTGAACAGCACCCCCCGCTCGCGCAGCAGATCCAGCATCGGCCACAGCCCGGGCGGGACCCTCTTGTCGTCGTCGAGGAGTGTGCCGTCCATGTCGGTGACGATCAGCCGGATGTCGGCGAAGCCGGAGGCGGGGACGGCCGCGGGATCGGCGGCGCGGGCGGCGACCGGGGCGTGCGGGGGCGCGGGCGACGGCGAGTACGGCATGTCTGCTTCCTGGTTCGGCGGGTACGGACCTCCACGGCACCTCGTCGTTCCGTGAATGACCGTCCACCATACCGGGGACGATCCGTGAAGCCCCGGGCGGCCGAATCCCGGGACACCTGATCATGGGCGGGGCACAATGGCGGCGAAGGCCCCGCGCACAGAGAAGGGCGAGCGACGTGAGCGACAGCCAGAGTCCGGAGGGGGCGGCCCGGCTGAACACCAGCGTGGCGCACAACGCCCGGGTATGGAACTACTGGATCGGCGGCAAGGACAACTACGAGGTCGACCAGCAGGTGGGCGCGCAGGTCGCCGGGATGTTCCCGGTGATCAGGGACGTGGCGCGGGCCGACCGGGACTTCCTGGGCCGCGCGGTGCGCCTGCTGACCGAGGAGCGCGGCATCCGGCAGTTCCTGGACATCGGCACCGGCCTGCCGTCCTTCGACAACACCCATGAGATCGCCCAGCGGAGCGCGCCCGAGTCGAAGATCGTGTACGTCGACAACGACCCGATCGTCCTGATCCACGCGCGCACCCTGCTGACCAGCACCGCCGAGGGCGTCACCGACTACCTCGACGCCGATGTGCACGACCCCGGGGCGATCATGGCGCGGGCGCGGGAGGTCCTGGACCTGGACCGGCCGATCGCGGTGATGATGCTGGGCATCCTGAACTTCGTGCTGGACACCGACGAGGCCCGTCGGATCGTGCGCCGGGTCATGGAAGCCGTGCCCCCGGGCAGTTTCCTGGTGCTGACCCACCCGACCTTCGACGCGGACGTCGGCGGCGAGGGCAACGTGGCGGCGATGGAGTTCTGGAACGCCCACGCCACCCCGCCGATCACCGCCCGCTCCCGGGAGGAGATCGCCGCCTTCCTCGACGGGCTCGACCTGCTGGAGCCCGGCCTGGTGCCCTGTTCCCAGTGGCGCGCGGAGTCGCACGCGCCGGTCGTGGTGCCGCAGTTCGGCGCGGTCGCCGTGAAACCCTGACGGCGCGTGACCCGGTTGCGGCGCGGTCGCCGTGCCACCCTGACCCAGGCCCCGTCCCGGCCGTCGAGGAGGACGTATGACCACCCTGGCCGACCCCGTACCCGGCGGGCGCCCCGGCGACGTCGAGCGGGCCGCCGGGCTGGCCGGGGAACTGGCCGGGCGGGGCGTGCACGGGATCGTGCTGTCCTACGTCGACACCGCGGGCGTCGGCCGGGTCAAGACGGTCCCCACCGGCAGACTGGCGGACGCCGCGGCCTGGGGCGTCGGCATGTCGCCGGTCTTCGACACCTTCCTCGCCGACGACACGATCGTCACCAGCGGCGAACTCGGCTCCCCGGACGGCGATCTGCGTCTGTACCCCGACCTGGACGGGCTGACCGTGCTGGCCGGGCAGCCGGGCTGGGCGTGGGCACCGGTCGACCGGATCACCCAGGACGGGCACCCGCACCCGGGCTGCTCGCGCACCTTCCTGCGGCACCTCCTCACCGACGCGGCCTCCGGGCTCGGCCTCGGCTTCCGGGCGGCCGTGGAGATCGAGTGGGCGGTGGGCCTGGGCTCCGCGCCCGCCGGGGAGTTCGCGCCGGCCGCCACGGGCCCGGCCTACGGCGCGACGCGGCAGGTGGAGCTCAGCGACTTCGGCGCGGATCTGCTGGCCGCGTGCGCGGCGCAGGGCGTGGACGTCGACCAGTTCCATCCGGAGTACGCGGCCGGGCAGTTCGAGATCTCGGCCGGCGCGCTCGACCCGGTGGCCGCGGCCGACCGCAGCGTGCTGGTGCGGCACACGATCCGCGCCGTGGCCCGCCGGCACGGCCTGCGGGTCTCCTTCTCCCCCGCCGTGAACGCCGTCGGTGTCGGCAACGGCGGCCACCTCCATCTGTCCCTGTGGCGCGACGGCCGCAACCTCCACACCGGCGGTGCCCGCCGCCACGGCATGACGGCCGAGGCAGAGGCGTTCGCGGCCGGGGTCCTGGCCCGCCTGCCCGGCCTGACGGCCGTGACCGCGCCCAGCCCGGCCAGCTATCTGCGGCTGCGGCCCTCCCAGTGGGCGGGCGTCTTCACCGCCTGGGGCCCGGAGACCCGTGAGTGCGCGCTGCGGCTGATCACCGGCACGGCCGGACCGCGCGACCGGGCCGCGAACCTGGAGGTCAAGCCGGTGGACCTGGCCGCGAACCCCTACCTCGCGCTGGGCGCCGTGATCGCCGCGGGCCTCGACGGCGTACGCCGGGAGGCGGTCCTGCCCGGCGAGACCACCGGCGATCCGGCCCGGCTCACCCCCGAGGAGGCCGCGGCCCGCGAGGTGCGGCGGCTGCCGACCTCTCTGGCGGAGGCCGTGGAGGCGTTCCGCGCGGACGACGTGCTGCGCGACGCGCTCGGGGCGCTGCTCACGGACGCGGTGATCGCGGTGCGGGAGGGCGAGATCGCGGCCGTCGACGGCCTGGAGGACGACCAGGTCGCCGCCGCCTACCGCTGGGTGTACTGACGTGCCGCCCGCCGGAGCCGTGCACGAGGCGCTCGCCGAGCTGCCCCTGATCGACCACCACTGCCACGGTGTGACCAGCGCCGCACCGAGTCCCGCGGAGTTCGAGTCCCTGCTCACCGAGGGCGAGTCCTGGCCGGGCGTCTCGGCGTTCGACACGCCTGTCGGTACGGCCGTGCGCCGCCACTGCGCGCCCTTGTTGGACCTGCCGCGGCACGCCCCCGCCGCCGACTACCTGGCCCGCCGGGCCGAGTTGGGAGCGGCCGAGGTCGACCGGCGGTTCCTGACCGGCGCCGGGACCGCGGTGTTCTGCGTCGACACGGGTTACGCCCCTCAGCCGCTGTGCACGCCCGCGCGACTCGCGGCGACCGCGGGCGCGGTGGCGCACGAGGTGGTCCGGCTGGAGAGCGTGGCGGAGGACGTGGCGGCGCGGGGCGTCGAGGCGGGCGAGTACGCCGACCGGTTCCGCGCGGCCGCGCTGGACGCCGTGCGCGGGCCCGGCGTGGTGGCGGTGAAGTCGGTCGCCGCGTATCGCACCGGCTTCGACCTGGACCCCGCCCGGCCGACCGATCAGGAGGTCACGGCCGCGGCCCGGCGCTGGCTGGCGCGCGGCGGGCGGCTCGACGACCCGGTCCTGACGCGCCATCTGCTGTGGACGGCGGTCGATCTGGGGCTGCCGCTCCAGCTTCACACCGGGTTCGGCGACAGCGACCTGCGTCTGCACCGCTCGGACCCGGCCCGGCTGACCGACTGGCTGCGGCTGGTCGCCGGCGCGGTACCGGTCCTTCTCCTGCACTGCTGGCCCTACCAGCGCCAAGCCGCCTATCTTTCAGCCGTGTTCGAGCACGTGTACCTGGACGTGGGACTGACCCTGCACCATGTGGGCCCGGTCCGGGCACGGGCGGTGCTGGAGGAGGCGCTGGAGATCACCCCGTACCGCAAACTCCTGTACAGCTCGGACGCCTGCGGACTGGCCGAGTTCCACTGGCTGGGGGCGCTCGCCTTCCGCCGTGGACTCGGCGAGTTGCTCCAGGACCGGGTGGACACCGACGAGATGAGCCTGACAGACGCCGTGCGCCACGCGCGGTGGGCGGGAGCCGACAACGCCCGCCGGGTCTATCCCCTTTCCTACGACTCCTGAAAGTATGATCAAGCAATGTCTGACTTGACCGAGACCACGCCCGGCTGGCTGACTCCCGACGAGCTCGAACTGGCACGCGCCCGCATGCCGATCCTGTACGTCGAGGCGGTGCCGGTGCGCGTCGACGACAGCGGCGAGGTCACCAGCATCGGACTCCTCCTGCGCATCGGACCGGACGGCACGGTGAGCCGCACCCTGGTCTCGGGCCGGGTGATGCACCACGAGCGGGTGCGTGACGCGCTGCTGCGCCATCTGGAGAAGGACCTCGGCCCGGTGGCGCTGCCCCGGGTCCCGGCCTCCCCGCAGCCCTTCACGGTGGCGGAGTACTTCCCCACCCAGGGCATCACGCCGTACCACGACCCGCGTCAGCACGCGGTGTCCCTCGCCTATGTCGTCCCGGTCACCGGTGACTGCCGACCCCGGCAGGACGCCCTGGACCTGGTGTGGTTCAGCCCGCACGAGGCGGCGTCGATGGATGTACTGAGCGAGATGCCGGGCGGCCACGGCGTCCTGCTGAAGCAGGCGCTGGCGCACGTCGGTCTGGCGTTTTGACAACGGCCGTCCGGGCCGCGCGGCGCCCCTGCACCCTGGTGGTGTGCCGGGGGTGCTGCTGCGGCGACCGGCGCAAGAACCCCGGTTTCGACCACGACGGGCAGCTGCGGACGCTGCGTGCCGCGGCCGCGGACTCCGGCGGCCGGTTCGCGGTGCGCACGACGGACTGCCTCGGGCCGTGCGGCCAGGCCAACGTGGTCGTGGTCCAGCCCTCCAGCACGGGCCGCGCGGCGGGCGGCAGGCCGGTGTGGGTGGGCTTCGCGACGGACGACGACAGCACCTGGGAGCTGGTGCGCTGGGCCTCGGCGGGCGGGCCGGGGCTCGTCGAGCCGCCCGCCGCCCTGGAGCTGCAGTTCGTGCCCGCGCCACGGGCGGCCGGGGCACGAACCCGTCGCTGACCGCGTTCAGGCGTGCAGCGTCGCGGGCGTCGGGCCGTCCGGGCGGACGGTGATGGAGTACGCGGCCCTCGTCGGTACCGAGCGGTACCGCGGGGCCGGGGCGGGCAGCAGGTGCTCCAAGAGGGCGACCGATTCCCGGAGCGCGAACTGCAGTCCCAGACAGGCCCGGGGGCCGACACCGAACGGGTAGTAGCTCCCGGCGTCGGTGGGACGGCCGCCCGGGGTGCGAAAGCGTGCCGGGTCGAACCGTTCGGGCTCCGGCCAGAGTTCGGGGTCGCGGTGGGTGAGGTAGGGGCAGACGACGATGTCGGTGCCCGCTTCGATCGCGTACCCGGCGAGCACGTCGTCCCGCGCCGCGTGCCGCGGCATGATCCATGCGGACGGGTAGAGCCGCAGTGTCTCGTGGACGAGGGCCTGGACGGCCTGGCGCCGCTCCGGTGAGCCCTCGGGGCCCGCGGCCAGGGCCCGCTCCCGTTCCCCGGGGCGGCGGTCGAGGAGCAGGTGGAGCCAGGTCAGGGTGGTGGCGGTGGTCTCGTGCCCGGCGACCATGAGGGTGACCAGTTCGTCACGGACCAGGCGTTCGGTGTACTCGGGGCGGGTCGTGGCGGCCTCGGTCAGCACGTGCAGCAGACCGGGGCCGTCGGGTCCGGCCGCTCCCTCGCGGGCGGCGGCGATGGCACGGCCCGCCACGGCGTCGATCCGGGCCAGATCCTCGGCGACGGCTCCCTCGGCGGCGGCACCGTCCTCGGGCAGGCGGGGCCGCACGGCCACCACCGCGGCCACGGCGGCGAGTTCGGCCTCCGTCGCGGCGTCCAGGGCATGCCCGGTCAGGGACCGCCAGATGGTGTCCAGGGCGAAGCGCCGCATCTCCTCGCCGACGTCGAAGACCTCGCCGCTGCGGGCGTACCCGGCCCAGCGCGCGGCCGCGGTCTCGGCGGCGGCGGCGATCCGCTGCTCGTAGCGGCGCAGGCCGCGGCCGGTGAACTGGGCCTGGAGCAACCGTCGTTGCCGCCGCCAGGCCTCGCCCGTCGCGGCCAGCACACCGTCGCCGATCAGCAGCCGGGCACGGTGCGAGCGCTTGACGTGCCGGTCGGGGTGGAGCGCGAGGACGTGCTGCACCGCCTGCGGGGCGGTGACCAGGACGGTCCGCCGGGGTCCCAGCCGTAACGCGGCGATGCCGCCGGCCTGTCGACGCGCCAGGGCGAACAGGTCGATCAGTTCCCCTCCCTGGGCCCGCCACCCGGCGACGGCTTCCGGGTGAAGCTCGGGAAGCGGTCGACCGACCGGCGGCCGGCCCGGGTCGGAGCCGGCATGGGCTTCGGTGGCCACAGGGCTTCTCCTGTTCGGCGGCGGCGCGTCGTCACCGGGACGGGGTGCGGTCATCACGCACTGTAGGGGACGGCGGGCCTCCGGGGCGAGGGCCTTGGGATCAGCCCGCCTCTCCGCGTGCCGCGAAGGCCCTCACGTCGGCGTCGGGATCGTCCACCGCGCCGGCGAGCGCGGCCCGCGCGTCGGCCTGGGCCCGGTGGCGGAGCAGGGCGAGCACGGCGGCCTTGCGCACATCGGCCTCCCGGTCGCCGAGGAGAGCGGCGAGCGCGGGCACGGCGCGGCCGGGTTCGGCCCCGCCGAGTGCGGTCGCCGCGCCCGCGCGGACCTGCCAGGCCGGGTCGGTCAGCGCCCCGGTGACGGGGGCGAGGAGGGCTTCCGGGACGCCGAGGACGCCCAGGGACTCCAGTGCGGCGGCGCGCACGAAGGCGTCGGGGTCGCCGGTGAGCCGGGTGAGCGCGGGGGGCACGTCCGGGCGGCCGGCCTCCGGGAGCATCGCGGCGAACCCCCTGGCCGCCGCGATCCGCACCTCGCGGGCCGGGTCTTCGGCCGCCTCGGACACGGCGTCGGCCGCGTCCACGGAGACCAGCGCCCGGACCGCGGCGAGCCGGACCCCGTCGTCCGGGTCGGTGAGCGAGGGGGCGTAGCGGCCGGTGTCTCCGAGGCGCAGGGCGCGCAGCACGTCCAGGGCGGCCCTGCGTGCCTGTGGATCGGCGGACGCCAGGGCGGCGACGAGCGGGCCCTGCAACTCCGGTGAGGGCGTGAGGACTTCGGCCAGTTCCCGCAGTGAGGCGGCGGCCGCCGCCCGCACCCGGGCGTCGTCGTCGGCCAGCGCGGCGGCCAGCGCGGGGCCGGTTCCGGCGGGGACGGTCTCGGTCAGCGCGCTGACGGCCGCGAGCCGCACCGCGGGGTCCGTCTCCTTCAAATAGGGTTCCAGGTCGCGCAGTTCGGGTGCCTCGTCGGTGAGGGCGAGCAGTTCGAGGAGCCGGTCCCGGCTGGAGACGGCACCGCCGTCGGGCCGGGCGGGGGCTGCCGGCAGGTGTGTCGCCGCGGGGGCCTCGCGGCCGCCCGCCGTGGCCGTGGGCAGCGGACGCACCTCGCCCAGGTGGCGTGCGTCGCCGCCGGTGGGGGTGAACTCGGGGACGGGCACGAGGTAGGGGGCGACGGGCCGGGCCGTGAACTCCATTTCGCCCGAGGGGCCCTTGCGCAGGTCAAGGTGGTGCAGCCAGCCGGTGTCGTCGCGTTCGGGGTGGTCGAGGCGTTCGTGGTAGAGGCCCCAGCGGGACTCGGTGCGGGCGAGCGAGGCACGGGCCGCCATCTCCGCGCAGTCACGGATGAAGGAGACCTCGGCGCAGCGCATCAGCTCGTGCGGGGTGCGGGCACCCATCTCCTCGATCTCGTCCCGCATCCGCTCGAAGTGCTCCAGCGCGAGGGAGAGCCGCGCGCCGGTCTTGGGCGGGGCCACGTAGTCGTTGACGAACCGGCGCAGCTTGTACTCGACCTGCGCCTGGGGCGCGCCGCCGGGGTGGCGCAGCGGGCGGTAGACCAACTCGTGGGCCTCGGCGAGCTGGTGGTGCGGCAGCGCGCCCTCGTAGCGGGGCTGCCGGGCGGCGTCGGCGCCGGCCAGGTCGCCGTAGACGAACGCGCCGATCATGTAGTTGTGCGGCACGCACGCCAGGTCTCCGGCCGCGTACAGGCCGGGGACGGTGGTGCGGGCGTGGTCGTCGACGCGTACGCCGGAGGCGGAGTGGCCGCCGCACAGGCCGATCTCGGAGATGTGCATCTCCACGTCGTGCGTGCGGTAGTCGTGGCCGCGTCCGGCGTGGAAGGTGCCTCGGGTGGGGCGTTCGGTGGAGTGCAGGATGGACTCCAGGGCCGCGACCGACTCCTCGGGCAGATGGCTGAGCTTGAGGTAGACCGGGCCGCGGTCGGAGGCGGTCTCGGCGGCGAACTCGGCCATCATCTGCCCCGACCAGTAGTCGGAGTCGACGAACCGCTGCCCGTGCCGGTTGACCTGGTAGCCGCCGAAGGGGTTGGCGACATAGGCGCAGGCGGGGCCGTTGTAGTCCTTGATCAGCGGGTTGATCTGGAAGCACTCGATGCCGGTCAGCTCGGCGCCCGCGTGGTACGCCATGGCATAGCCGTCGCCCGCGTTCGTCGGGTTCTCGTACGTGCCGTAGAGATAGCCGCTCGCGGGCAGCCCGAGGCGGCCGCAGGCGCCGGTCGCGAGGATCACGGCACCGGCCCGTACGGTGACGAAGGCCCCGGTGCGGGTGTGGAACGCGGCGGCGCCGACCGCCCGGCCGTCCACGGTGAGGACCCGGACCGGCATCACCCGGTTCTCGATGCGGATGCGCTCGCGCATCTCGCGGCGGCGCAGCTGCCGGTAGAGGACCTTCTTGACGTCCTTGCCCTCGGGCATGGGCAGCACGTAGGAGCCGGAGCGGTGGACCTGGCGGACGGCGTACTCGCCGTGCTCGTCCTTCTCGAACTTCACGCCGTACGACTCCAGGCGGCGGACCATGTCGTAGCCGCGCAGGGCAGTCTGACGGACCGTCGCCTGGTCGACGATGCCGTCGTTGGCGCGGGTGATCTCCGCGACGTAGTCGTCGGGTTCGGCCCGGCCGGGGATCACGGCGTTGTTGACGCCGTCCATGCCCATGGCGAGGGCGCCGGAGTGCCGGACGTGGGCCTTCTCCAGGAGCAGCACGGACGCGCCCTGCTCGGCGGCGGTCAGCGCGGCCATGGTGCCCGCGGTGCCGCCGCCGATCACCAGCACGTCACAGGTGAGCTCCTCGGCGGAGTCGAGGGCGGGGATCTCCGTGAGGGTCATGCCTGTGGTGCCTTTCGAGAGGTGCCGGGGCCGCTCAGGGAGCGCAGGATCTCCTGGCGCAGGGCGAGGGTGGCGGGGTCGTCGTGGGCGGCGGGGTCACGCGGCCGGGGCACGGGGCGTACGGCGGTGACGGCGCCGTCGCCGAGGAGGGCCACCCGGTCGCCGAGGAACAGGGCCTCGTCGACGTCGTGGGTGACGAAGACGACGGTGGCTCCGGTGCCGTGCAGCACCTCGACGAGCAGCCGCTGCATGCCGGTGCGGGTGCGGACGTCGAGGGCGCCGAAGGGTTCGTCCATCAGGACGGCCCGTGGGCGGGCGGCGAGGGCGCGGGCGAGCTGGACGCGCTGGCGCTGGCCGCCGGACAGCCGGTGCGGCAACTGCTTCTCCAGTCCGGCCAGTTCGACCCGCTCCAGCCACTCCTGGGCGCGTGCCCGGCGCTCCCCGCGGCTCAGTCCCGCGATGGCCAGGGGCAGTTCGACGTTGGCGCGGGCGGTGCGCCACGGCAGCAGGGCGTCCTCCTGGAAGACCAGGGCGCGATCGGCCCCGGGCCCGGTGACGGGCCGCCCGTCCTGGGCGACCGCACCGCCGAGCGGGGGCAGCAGGCCGGCGAGGGTGCGCAGCAGGGTCGACTTGCCGCAGCCGGACGGGCCGACGACGGTGAGGATCTCCCCGGGCGCGGCCTCCAGGTCCACCCCGTCCAGCACGGGCGCGCCGGGCCTGCCGAGCAGGGCTGCGGCGAGGGTGAGTCGCGCGCCGGAGGTGGCGGGCCCGGTCCGGGCCTCGTCGCGGGTGGTCGCGGTCTCGGTCTCGGTCGTCATACGGCGGCCCTCCCCTCGCGCCGGGGCAGCCAGTGCGTGAGCCGCCGCCCCACCGCCTCCACGACGGTGGAGGTCAGCCTGCCGAGCAGGCCGATGGTCACGATGCCGGTGAAGACGCCCGGGTAGTCGATAACGGTGTAGTCCTGCCAGGTCCGGTAGCCGATCCCGTACTCGCCGGAGATCATCTCGGCGGAGATGACGCAGATCCACGAGACGCCGATCCCGACGGACAGGCCCGAGAAGATCCCGGGCAGGGCGCCCGGCAGCACCACCGAGGCCAGCACGCGCCATCGGCTCCCGCCCATGGTCAGTACGGCCTCCTCCCACGCCGGGGCCAGCGCCCGTACCGCGTGCCGGGTGGCGACCAGGACCGGGAAGAAGGCGGCGGTGAAGGTGATGAAGACGATGCCCTGCTCGTTGTCCGGGAACAGCAGGATCGCCACCGGGACCAGGGCGATGGCGGGCACCGGCCGCACCACCTCCAGCACCGGCCCGAGCAGGTCCGCCGCCCAGCGGGAGCGGCCGACGGCCACCCCCACCGCGACGCCGAGCACCGCCGCGAGCAGGAAGCCCGTGACGATGCGGCGCAGGCTGTCGGCGACGTCCTGCCAGTAGGCCCCGGCGCCGAGCCGCTCGCCGAACTCGCGGGCGACGTCCACGACGGAGGGGAACTGCTCGAAGCGCAGCCACAGTTGCACGTCCAGCGAGGTGACCAGCTGCCACGCGCCGAGCGCGGCGAGCAGGGACAGGACGCGGACGAGCGGCCGGTACGGCAGGACGCGCCGGGCGCCCCGGGTGCCCCGGGTTCCCGCCGACGCGGTCAGCGCGGTCATGACGCCCGTTCCAGGGCGGTGGCGTAGGGGACGGTACGGGCGCCGGGGTGGCTCTCGGTGTGGGCGCGGGCCGCGGCGGCGGTGACGAAGGGCAGCAGTTCCTTGCCGTCCTGGACCCAGACCGCCTTGTCGGCGTACCAGCGGGTGCCGGTGGCGGCGTCGGGCACATAGGCGGCGCGGACCTGTCCCCGGTGCCCGGCGACGAACTCCAGCAGGGCGGCGGGCGAGTCGAAGGCCCGGGTGCGGTCCTCGCCGTCGAGCCACACCTCGCTGCGCGACGGCGGTACGGCCGCGTCGAGCCGCTCGGCGTACCCGGCGCCGTACACCCGCTTCAGCGGGCCGTCGTCGACGAAGGAGTCCACGTCCACGTCGTCCACCAGGCCGGCGGAGCGCAGCACGGGGACGTCCTCCTTGAGCGCGGCGACGAGTTCGGGGCGCAGGACGGGGTCGAACGTGGCGATGCCGCCGCTGCCGTTGTAGAGGTAGACGACCTCGGCCGGCAGCCCGGTGACGCCGGCGACCTTCTCGGCCGCCTGCACGGGGTGGTCGTTGAGATAGCCGGTGGCCTTCAGCTGGGCCTTGAGGAAGGCGTCGAGCACCTTGGGGCGCCGCTCGGCGAAGTCCTCGCGGACGGTGACGCCGTGGAAGGTGGGCAGGTTCAGCTCGGCGCCGTCGTAGAGGGCCTTGGCCTTGCCCTGGAAGACCAGCAGTCCGGGCCATGCGACGAACTGCGACAGGGCGTCCGCGCCGCCCGCCTGGAGCGCCGAAGCACCCACCGCGGGCTGCTGGTTGAGCTTGCGGATGTCCTTCTGCGGGTCGAGACCGGCGCGTTGCAGGGCGCGTACGAGGGTGCCGTCGGCGGCCGATCCGACGCTGGTGGACACCTTCTTGCCGCGCAGGTCCTTGAGGGAGCGGAGGGACGAATCGGTGGCCGTGACCACGGTGTTGAGCGCGCCGCGCGGATTGTGGCCGGTGACGGAGACCAGGTGGGTGGGGTTGTTCAGCTGCTTGCCGCGGGCGGCGTTGATGAGCAGCGGGAAGTCGCCCATGGAACCGATGTCGATCTTCCCCGCGGTCATCTGCGCGGTGATGGGCGCGCCGGTGGCGTAGTCCTGCCACTCGACCTTGTAGGTGATGCCGTCCTTGCGGCCCTGGGCCGCGAGTTCGCGCTCGAAGTAGCCGAGGGAGCGCAGCAGGGTGCCGGCGGTGACGGTGTTGATGGTCTTGGACTGGTAGCCGACGGTGACGGTGACATGCCGGGCGTCGTCGCCGGCGGTCGCGTCGCCGCCGCAGCCGGAGGTGAGGGTGACCAGCAGGGCGGCCGCGGTCAGGGCCGTTGTCGTTCGCTTCATGGCAGGGTGGCCTTTCACCGCAGGAGGTAGGGCATGTTGACCGTGACCGCCCCGGTGGGGCAGCGGGCGGCGCAGGGGCCGCAGTACCAGCACTCGTCGACGTGCATGTACGCCTTGCCGCTGTCGGGGTGGATGGCCAGGGAGTCCAGGGGGCACATGTCGACGCAGAGCGTGCAGCCGTCGATGCACTTCGACTCGTCTACGGTCACGGGCACGTCGGCCCGCTGGGGCACCAAGGGCATGGGTGTCTCCAGTGAGGTACCGCGGGAGGGCGGAAGGGGGTGCGGGGGCGGTCAGATGTGGCGGCGCAGCAGGCCGCTCATGGTGATCCGGTCGCCGCGGAAGCGGATGAACTCCAGGTCCACGGGCCGCCCGTCGGACAGGTGGGTGAGCCGCTCCAGCATCAGCAGGGCGGCGCCGTGCGGGGCCTGGAGCACGGCGGCGGAGTGCGCGTCGGCGTTGACGGCCTCCAGGGTGATCTCGGCGTGGCCGAGGGGCCGGCCGGTGATCTGCTCCAGCAGCCGGAAGACGTCGGTGTTCTCCAGGTCGGCGCCGATCAGCTCCCGCCCGATGTCCAGGGGCAGATAGGTGAGGTCCAGGGAGAGCGGCAGCCCGCCGAGGCTGCGCAGCCGCTCCACGTAGAGGACGTCGGTGCCCACGGGAAGCCGGAGCCGGGCCGCCACGGGGGCGGGGGCTGCGACGGGTCCCATGGTGCGGACCTCGTTGGTGACCGGGCCGTGTTCGCGCAGGGTCTCCGCGAGTCCCATCAGCCGGTCCAGGCCGTGCCGGTACTTCTCGGCGACGACGACGGTGCCGACGCCGGGCAGCCGCTCGACGAGCTGCTCGGTGCGCAGCAGGTCGAGGGCGTGCCGGACCGTGTTGCGGGTGGCCCGGTAGTCGGCGGCGAGGACGTCCTCGTGCGGCAGTACACCGCCCGGGAAGGCCCCGGTCAGCACCAGATGCCGCAGCAGGTCCGCCAGCTGGCGCGCCCGGTCCGCGCGCAGCCTCCGGCGCCGGGCGGCGGCGAGGGGTGCGGTGTGCTCACGGGTGCGTTCGACTGGCATGCGGTGACCATAGCGACGGTCCCGGGCGAGTGGTGTTGCCGCACCATTGCGCCACCTGAGTACCTGTCGGATCGGCGCTGACCTGCGGATTCACCGAGGCATGGCCGAGAGTCGCCACCGTCGCCGGTTTCCCGGGAAGGGGCGTTCGTACGGTGGGGCCGCGGTGGTGCGCCGGCGGGTCGGGGCATCGGCCCGGGCAGGGGCGGCCCGAGCCGGGACGACCCGGGCAGGGCCGAGCCGGGACGACCCGGGCGGGGGCGGTCCGAGCCGGGGAATGGGGCCGCGCGGGAGGACGGTCCGGGCGGTCGGGCGCGCCCAGCGCGGTTCCGGCCGAAGGCGACAGACATCGCGGGCATCGCGGGCATGCGAAAAGGCCGCTTCCCATAGCTGAGAAACGGCCTCCGACCTGCGTAGAAGCTGGTCGGGACGACAGGATTTGAACCTGCGACCCCTTGACCCCCAGTCAAGTGCGCTACCAAGCTGCGCCACGTCCCGGTGCCGTCTGACCTGGGCTTTCCCCTGGCCGAACGCGCAGAGCAACCATACCCCACTCGGGTCGGTGGTCGCGCACTCCTTTTCCGACGGCCGGGGTGTCAGGACGGCCGGGATGTCAGGACGGCGGGGTTGTCAGGACGGCCGCGGCACGGGGGCCGGGGCGGGGTCGACTCGGACCAGGTCTCGGATCGCCGCGACGGAGAGCAGCGCCACCACGACGACGACGCTGATCACCCCGCTGACGAGCAGGACCTCAGGGGTGCCGAGGGCGGACGCGGCCGGACCGGCGAGGGCCTGGCCGACGGGCATCATGGCGAGGGATCCGGCCACGTCGTAGGCGTGGATGCGGTTGAGGACGTCCGGCTGGACCTGGGTCTGGACGCTGGTCGCCCACATCACCGCCCAGAACGACATGCCCGCCCCGGCCACCGCGGCTCCGGCGGC
This sequence comes from Streptomyces sp. NPDC006458, assembly GCF_040612135.1. NCBI lineage: Bacteria > Bacillati > Actinomycetota > Actinomycetes > Kitasatosporales > Streptomycetaceae > Streptomyces > Streptomyces sp. NPDC006458. The sequence goes on from NZ_JBEXPR010000021.1 coordinate 44,221, forward strand.
CATCGCGGGTACGTCCAGGCCGAGGCCGACGGTCGTCGGGAAGGCGGGGAAGCCGATCAGGGCCACGGCGCCGGCCCGCAGCATACGGCGGGGGCGCAGCCGCAGGGCGACCAGGCCGCCGACGACCGTGCCCGCGCCGAGGGCGGAGTTGATCAGGCCGTACACGCCTGGACCGTGCCGCTGGACCACCTCGGTCGCGACGAGCGGCACCGTGGGGCCCCAGACGGCGATCATGTAGAGGCACCAGATGGCTATGACACTCCACATCCAGGTGCGGGAGCGGAACTCGCGCCAGCCCTCGGCCAGGTCGGCCCTGAAGGCCTTCGCCCCGCGCCCCGGCGGGGGCCCGGAGCGGGCCGGCGGGGGCAGGCGGAGCAGCAGCAGGCACAGGGCGCTGATCGCGTAGGTGGCGGCGTGCGTGGCGAAGACGCCGCCGGGCTCCGCGAGACCTACCAGCACACCGGCCGTGGCGGGTCCGGCGAGCTGGGCGGCGGACTCGGCGATGCGGATCGCGCCGTTCGCGCCCTGGACGTCGGAGGCGAGCCGGGGCACGGTGCTGGCCACGCCGGGCTGGAACACCGCACCGGCCACGCCGTTGAGCAGGCCGATGACGCAGATCTCCCAGAGCACGACATGACCGGCGTAGAAGAGGGCAGCGGTCAGGGCCTGGGTGCCGAGCCGGACGAGGTCGGCGCCGATCATGAGCTTGCGGGTGCTGAAGCGGTCGGCGATGACGCCGCCGAAGACGACGAGTGCGGCGAAGGCCGCGACCGTCGCCGCCATCGCCAGACCGACCGCGCCCGCCCCGTAGCCGTGCTGGAGGAGCCCGGCCGCGAGTGCCACGGGCAGCATGGTGTCCCCGAGCCGGGCGACGGCGCGGGCGGCGAAGAAGAGCCCGAAGTCACGTGACCAGACGGGCCGTGGTCCCCCGGGCTGCTTCGCGGCCGGCGGCTGGAGCGGGTTGCGCACCCCTGACGGGTCCGGCCCGGCCTCCCGTTCCCCTTCTCTCCGCGACGTCCTCCCCGACACCTGCGCATCCCTCCCCGAGCGCCGTCGGCCCGTACACCCCGGACCCGGTCCAGACCTGTACGAGTCGGATCATGCCATGGGCCACCGGCGGCACCCGAGGGGTTTTCCGGGGCCGGTCGGCGTCAGTCGCCGGTGGGCAGACCCAGCTCGGGGTGGGCGTCGAGCAGACGGGGCGGGGCCGCCTGGCACCAGGAGTCCGCCAGCATGTCGCGCAGTTCGCCCTCGTCCTCCAGTGCGGCCAGCCGCACGCGCACCCAGGCGAACTGGGCCTCGTGGCCGGCGATCCAGAACTTGTCCGGCTCGGCCAGCACCAGTTCGTCGCGCTCCTCCTTGGGGCAGCGCACCGCCATGGACGACTCGTCCTCCGGCAGGGTCGCGAACATCTTCCCCGCGACCCGGAAGGTGGGCATGTTCCAGGCGACCTTCTCGGTCGTGTCCGGCAGGGACAGGGCGACACGGCGTACGTCTTCGGCTTCCTGCATGCCACGCACCGTAGCGCCCGCCACTGACAATCAACGCCCGGCCGGAAGCCCTGTATGCCGGTAGTAGAGGGTGGTCCCGCACAGGACGCCCGCCGGGCTCGCCGCGTAGTCGGGGATCACGCCGACCCTGGTCCAGCCGGCCGACCGGTAGAGGTGCTCGGCGGGGCTGTCCGTCTCGGTGTCCAGGTGCAGCAGGGTGATGCCCGCCGCCGCCGCGGCCTCCTCGGCGGTGGCGAGGAGCGTGCGGCCGAGGCCACGGCCCCGGGCGTCGCGGTGGACCATCAGCTTGACGACCTCGGCGCGGTGGCGGCTGTTGGGCTTGCCGGGGAAGGCCAGGCCGACCGTCCCGACGACCCGGTCCCCGTCCCGCGCGACCCACACCCCGAGCCGCCCGTCCGCCACGTCGGCGGCGCGCTCCCGCCACCAGGCGAGCGCCGTGGCCGGGTCCATCGGCGCGAGGAAGCCGATCGAGGCGCCGCCCTCGACGGTGTCGGTTAGCAGCAGCGCCAACTCCTCCGCGCAGGCGATCAGTTGGCGGGCATCCAGTCGGGACACGGTCATGGCAGCACCACCGCCAGGGCATAGCGCGCGGGCCGCGGACCCGGGCACCGGAACCGCGTCGGGCCCCAGACCCGCAGCCGCAGACAGTCACCCGCGCCGAGGGAGTGCGCGACGTCCTGCACGGTCACCTCCAACTCCCCTTCCAGCAGCCAGACGTGCTGCTCCAGCCCCGGCACGGGCGGCCGGTCGTAGGCGATGTCGGCGCCGGGCGCGAGCCTGCCCTCGACCAGTTCGCCGCGCAGCCCCGTGTGCGGCGGCGACACCGAACGCCGAACGAAACCGGAGGACGGGTCCTCCCAGACCGGCTGGTCGGCCGAGCGGACCACCGGGGCGGGTTCCGCCTCGATCTCGCTGAGCAACTGGGACATGGTGCGCCCGTAGACCGCGCACAGGCGGTTGAGCAGGGCGGCGGTGGGGCTGGTCTCGGCGCGCTCGGCCCGCGACAGCGTCGAGCGGCTGATGCCGCTGCGTTCCGCCAACTCGCCCAGGGACCAGCCGCGTTCGGCCCGCAGCTCGGCCAGCCGGGCACCGAGGAGCGCGTCGACGCCGCCGGGCTCGACCTCGTCTCTTCTCATATCCGGGACGCTATCCCACATCTGAAACAGCGCGGTTACGGCACCCTCACGCCCGCCCCCACACCTGCCTCACGTCCGCCTCGCCGCGCCCCTCACCCCCGCCTCGCTCCCGCCTCATTCCCGTCCCCCGAACGCCACCGGCGTCCGCTCGGGCGCGGGCAGCGCCCGCACCACCGGCCGTGAGCGGATCAGCAGGTCACACGCCGGTTCGAACTCCCGGTAGGCCCGCCAGTAACCGTCCTCCAGCTGCCGGGCCGACATGCCCCGCGGACCGCCGCTCGGCTGCCCGCCGGCCCGCGGACCCGGTTCGTGGACGACATGGCGGGTGTCGTAGAGGTCCCGGTTCCGGTGCAGGATCCGGCCCTCGGCCTCCAGTTGCTTCCACAGCCCGCGCGACGGGTACGGCGTCATGATGTCGACGGGTACGGCGTCACGATGTGGAAGGTGGCCGTCTCGATGCCCAGCCCCACAGGAGGCCGCACGACGCCGGGAGGCGGCGGCCAGGCGTCGGCTCGGCCCCCGCCTACCCCCGGGCCGTCTCCCCCAGCGCGTCCAGCACCGGCCGGATCAGCGGATGCTGCTCCGCGCCCCGGCGTACGGCCGCGAAGACGCGCCGGGTCGGCGCCACCCCGTCCACCGGGCGGACGACCACGCCCGCCAGGTCCATGCCGCGCAGCGCCGAGCGCGGCACCAGGGCCACGCCCGCGTCGGCCGAGGCCAGGGCCACGACGGCGCGGAAGTCGTCGGAGGAGTGCTCCAGGCGGGGCTGGAACCCGGCGCCCTCGCAGGCCAGGACGACCACCTCGTGGCACGGGTTGCCGGGGTACGGCCCGATCCACGGGTCCTTGGCCAGCTCCGCCAGCGGCACCTCCTCCGCGTCGGCCAGCCGGTGACTGACCGGGACGACGGCGTCGAAGGGCTCGGCGTACAGCGGCACATGGGTCAGCCGCGGGTCGTCGGCGCACGGCGCCCCCCGGTACTCCACGGCGACCGCCACGTCGACCTGCCGGTCCAGCACCATCGGCAGACTGGCGTCGCCCTCGGCATCCTGCACCCGGATGCGGATGCCGGGCGCCGATCCGGCGAGCCGGGCCACCGCCGGGGCCACGACCAGCGCGATGCCGGTCGCGAAGGAGGCCACGGTGACCGTGCCGGCCGCGCCCGAGCCGTAGGCCGCCAGCTCCGCCTCGGCCCGCTCCAGCTGGGCCAGCACGGCGTTGGTGTGGCTGAGCAGGATCTCGCCGGCCGGGGTGAGCCGTACGCCCTTGGCGCCGCGCTCGACCAGCCGGTGCCCGGTCTCCTGTTCCAGTGCGGTGAGCTGCTGGGAGACCGCCGAGGGCGTCAGATACAGCGCGGCGGCAGCCGCGGTCACCGTGCGATGGTCGGCCACCGCACGGAGGATGTGGAGCCGCCGTGCCTCGATCACGGAGTCGATTCTCTCAGGTCGGACAGGGTGCGGATGCCCCATGCCATGTCGTCGGGCTCCCGCCCGCCCCACGACGCGGGGCCGCTCTCGGGGCGACGACGGGAGTTCGACGAGAGGACCCTGAGTCAGCCGGCCAGCTCCGCACGGGCGGCGATGAAGGCGTCCACCGCGCGGTTCACGTCCTCGGTGGAGTGCGCGGCCGACAGCTGGACCCGGATGCGGGCCTGGCCCTGCGGCACCACCGGGTAGGAGAAGCCGATCACGTACACCCCGCGCTCCAGCAGCAGCTCGGCCATCCGGCCCGCCTCGGCCGCGTCGCCGATCATGACCGGGGCGATGGCGTGGTCGCCGGGCAGGACGTCGAAGCCCGCCTCGGTCATCCTGCCGCGGAACAGCGCGGTGTTCTCCGCGAGCCGCACACGCAGGTCGTCGGCCGATTCCAGCAGGTCCAGGACCTTCAGGGACGCCGCGGCGATCACCGGGGCGAGGGTGTTGGAGAACAGGTACGGGCGCGAGCGCTGGCGCAGCAGGGCGACGATCTCGGCGCGGGCCGCGACATAGCCGCCGGAGGCGCCGCCGAGGGCCTTGCCGAGGGTGCCGGTGATCACGTCGACGCGGTCCATCACGCCGTGCAGCTCGGGGGTGCCGCGGCCACCGGGGCCGACGAAGCCGACGGCGTGCGAGTCGTCGACCATGACCATGGCGTCGTAGCGGTCGGCCAGGTCGCAGATCTCGCGCAGCGGGGCCACATAGCCGTCCATGGAGAAGACGCCGTCGGTGACGATCAGCTTGCGCCGGGCGCCGCCGGAGGTGGCGTCCTTCAGCCGGGCCTCCAGGTCAGCCATGTCGCGGTTGGCGTACCGGAGGCGGCGGGCCTTGGACAGGCGGATGCCGTCGATGATCGAGGCGTGGTTGAGGGCGTCGGAGATCACCGCGTCCTCGGGACCGAGCAGCGTCTCGAAGACACCGCCGTTGGCGTCGAAGCAGGAGGAGTACAGGATCGTGTCCTCCTGGCCGAGGAACGCCGACAGCCGCGCCTCCAGCTCCTTGTGCACCTCCTGTGTGCCGCAGATGAAGCGCACGGAGGCCATGCCGTAGCCCCAGCGGTCCAGGGCCTCGTGGGCGGCGGCGACCACCTCGGGGTGGTCGGCGAGGCCGAGGTAGTTGTTGGCGCAGAAGTTGAGGACCTCTCCCCCGGCCTCCGGCCGGGGGGACCCCCAGGGTCGTCCCCCGGCGGTGACGTTCACGGTCGCGGACTGCGGGGTGCCGATCACACGCTCGGGCTTGTGCAGCCCGGCGGCGCGGATCTCGTCGAGGGTGGCACGCAGGTCGTCGCGCACGGAGTCGAACATCAAAAGCTCCTAGAAGTACCCAGAGAGGTGGATTACGCGGTCCAGTCGAGGATGACCTTGCCGCCCCGGCCGCTCGCGGCGTCGGCGAAGGCCGACTCGAAGTCGCGGTAGCCGTACCGGCCGGTGACCACGGGGGCGAGGTCGAGGCCGCCCTCCAGCAGGACGGACATCGCGTACCAGGTCTCGAACATCTCCCGGCCGTAGATGCCCTTGACCGTGATCATCGAGGTGACGATCCGGGCCCAGTCGACCGGGAACTCCTGTGCGGGCAGACCGAGCATGGCGATCTTGCCGCCGTGCGTCATGTTGGCGATCATGTCGCGCATCGCGACGGGGTTGCCGGACATCTCCAGGCCGACGTCGAAGCCCTCGCGCAGGCCGAGCTCGCGCTGGCCGTCGGCGATCGTGCAGCGCGAGACGTCGAGCGCGAGGCTGACGCCGACCTTGCGGGCCAGCTCCAGGCGCTCCTCGCTGACATCCGTGATCACGACGTTGCGGGCGCCCGCGTGCCTGGCCACCGCCGCGGCCATCAGGCCGATCGGACCGGCGCCGGTGATCAGGACGTCCTCGCCGACCAGCGGGAAGGACAGCGCGGTGTGCACGGCGTTGCCGAACGGGTCGAAGATCGCGGCGATGTCGAGGTCGACGGGGACGCGGTGCACCCAGACGTTGGAGGCGGGCAGGGCGACGTACTCGGCGAAGGCCCCGTCGCGGCCCACGCCCAGTCCGACGGTGGCCCGGCACAGGTGGCGGCGGCCGGCCAGACAGTTGCGGCACTTTCCGCACACCAGGTGGCCCTCGCCGCTGACCCGGTCGCCGGGCGCGATGTCGGTGACGTCCCGGCCGGTCTCGACGACCTCGCCGACGAACTCGTGTCCGACCACGAGCGGGGTGCGGATCGCCTGCTGCGCCCAGCCGTCCCAGGACCGGATGTGCAGGTCGGTGCCGCAGATGCCGGTGCGCAGCACCTTGATCAGCACGTCGCCCGGACCGATCTGCGGCTCCGGGACGTCCGTGAGCCAGAGTCCGGGTTCCGCCTTCTCCTTGACCAGCGCCTTCACGCGACGGCTCCTGTGGGGTGTGATCCCGGCCGCGGGCACGCCTATTGAGCCCGTGGACGGGGGCGGATGGGGATGCGCTGAGAAATCTGCCGTATGGCGCGGCCCCGGGTCCATCGAGGTTTTCTTAAGCGCCGCCACAGCTTTCCTTCACACCCTGCGCCCCAGAGCCCGCTCCCGCCTCAGATCGGCAGCCCGTCCCCCGCCTGCCGCTCCAGCCGTACGACGAGTTCGGCGGCTGCCGACTTGATGGTCTCCAGCCCCTCCCGCCCCCAGGACCGGGGCATCACATCGGCGACGCAGACCGTGCCGAGGGCCATGCCGGTGCTGTCCAGCAGCGGGGCGCCGAGGTAGGCGCGGATGCCGAGGTCGTCGACGACCGCGTTGCCCGCGAAGCGCGGATAGTCGCGCACGTCCCCCAGGGCCAGCGCCCGCCGCCGGACCACCACATGAGGGCAGAAGCCGTGGTCGCGCGGCAGGAGGCGGCCGATCTCGGCGCGCGTGCCGTCCTCCCGGACCACCGGCGCGGTCTCGGGCGCGTGCAGACCGGCGAAGAACTGCGCCTGCTCACCGATGAAGTTGACCATGGCGTACGTCGTCCCGGTCAGACCTGCCAGCCGGGCCGCGAAGGAGTCGAGCGCGGGCTCGGGGCGTTCCCCGAGGCCCAGCCCGTGCAGGCGGCGGGCACGGGCGGGGGCCTCGCTGTCCTGCGGGGTGAGCAGCAGCCGACCGGCCGGGCGGGGCGGGTCGTAGCTCATCACCGGGCTCCGTCGCTGTGGTCGTACGGCATGTGCGGCTCCGTCGGTAGGGGTCGGGGGTCATCTGTGGGCGCCGTGGCTCGGCGCGGGGGCGGCGGGCGCGTGGGCGATGAGGTGCTTGACGAGCGTGAGCAGGGTCTGCACGCCGGAACTGGAGATCCGGGCGTCGCAGCACACGACGGGGACCTCCGGGTCCAGGTCGAGGGCGGCGCGCACCTCTTCGGGGTGATAGCGGTAGCCCCCGTCGAACTCGTTGACGGCGATGATGAAGCCGAGGCCGCGCTCCTCGAAGAAGTCGACGGCCGCGAAGCACTCCTCCAGCCGGCGGGTGTCGGCCAGGACGACCGCGCCGAGCGCGCCCTCGGACAGTTCGTCCCACATGAACCAGAACCGCTCCTGGCCCGGCGTGCCGAACAGGTACAGCACATGCTGCGGATCGAGCGTTATCCGGCCGAAGTCCATCGCGACGGTCGTCTCGACCTTGTTCTCGATGCCGTCGAGGTTGTCGGTGGCGGCGCTGACCGTGGTGAGGAGTTCCTCCGTGGAGAGTGGCTGGATCTCGCTCACCGCGCCGACGAACGTGGTCTTGCCGACTCCGAAGCCTCCCGCCACCAGGATCTTGAGCGCGGTGGGGAAGGGGTCCGTGGCGCCGTCGTAGTCAGAGCTGTCGTCGTAGTCCATCGAGCACTGCCTCCAGAAGGGCCCGGTCCGTCGGGTTGTGGTGGAACTCGGGGGGCTTGGTGGTGAGCGCCCCGCAGTCGACGAGGTCGGACAGCAGCACCTTGGTGACCGCCGCCGGCAGCTTCAGATGGGCGGCCACCTCGGCGACCGATATCGGTGCCCGGCAAAGGTCGAGGGCCACGGAGTGTTCCGGGCCCGGATGGCCGAGGGGGGTGACCCCGGTGGCCATGACCTGCGACATGAGGTCGAGCGCGACGGAGGGGAGGGTGCGGCCGTTGCTGATCGTGAACGGGCGCACCAGCCGTCCCGCCGCGTCGTCGAGCCAGGGCCCGTCACCGGCCGCCGCCACGCTCAAGGCCTCATCACCGTGGGTTCGCCGGCGTGCTGGCGGGGCGCGGTGACCAGGTAGGGGCGGACGCTCTTGACCAGCATGGCCATCTCGTAGCCGAGGACGGCGGCGTCCGCCTCCCGGCCGGCCATCACGGCGAGACAGGTCCCGGACCCGGCGGTGGTCACGAACAGCAGGGTCGAGTCGAGTTCGACGACGACCTGGCGTACGTCCCCGCCGTCGCCGAACCGCGCGCCCGCGCTGCGGCCGAGGGAGTAGAGGCCGGAGGCGAGCGCGGCCATGTGGTCGGCGCTGTCGGCGTCGAGGCCGTGCACGGACTTCACGAGGCCGTCGCAGGAGAGCAGAACCGCGCTGGACGTGTGCGGCACCCGCTGCACGAGGCCGTTCATCAGCCAGTCGAGGTCGGAAGCATGGGCGGTCGGCGCGTCGGTCGCCATGGTGGTTCGACTCCTTGGGATACGGGGGGCGGCGGCAGCGCCGGAGGGGTCTGCGGCTGCGGTGGGGGTGGGTGCGTGGACGGTCATCCGGCTGGTGCGCTCCCGTCGTGCCGGGCGATGTGGTCGGAACCGGCCGCGGGCAGGGGCGCGACCGAGGGCGCGGAGTGCCGGTCGAGCACGTCCGCGGGGTGCGCCGTCGTACGGGGTTCAGGGGCGGCCGGTACGACGTCGTAGGCCGGGTCGGGGTACGGCAGGGGCGGGTGAGCGGTGGCCGGGCCCCGCTCGTCGTGCGCCGCCTCCAGGCTCTGCTGAGCCTCCGCGAGCCCGATGCCGCGCTGGAAGGCGGCCATCAGTCCCGGGTCGTGGCCGATGTGCTCCTCGGTGTCCGGCCGGGGCGCGGGGCGTTCACGGAGCTGGGGTGCGATGTGCTCCTGCGCGCGGCGTCTGGGCAGTTGGGGCTTGCCCATGGTGCCGCGTACCGCCCCGTTCCGCGGGACCGGTGGGGCGGCGGCGTGCTCCTCCACGAACGGCCGGTCGCCGGGCCGGATGCCGGGGGCGGCGTCGGCGGGGTTGCGCCGCTCCTCGCGCGCACCGCGCACGGGGAGGGGGACGGGCGGACCGGCGGACCGGGAAGGGGGCGGGGCATGGGTGGGCAGGGGCCTCAGGGTCGGGGGCTCCGGCCGTGCCTGCGGGACGAAGGGGGCGGGCGCCGGGGCTTCCGGCCGGGCGGCGTGCGGGGTGAGGCCGCCCGGGGGCGGGGAGCCGTTGAGGTCGTGCGGGGTCGGGAAGCCGTGGAGACCCTGGTGGGCCGGGGAGCCGGTGAGGTCGTGGTGCGTCGACGAGGCGCCGAGGCCGTGGTGGGCCGACGAGGCGCCGAGGTGGTGCCCGGCTCCGGACCCGTTGAGGTGCGCCGCAGTCCGGGGCGCGCTCGCGTGGCGGCCGGTGTCCGCGCCGCGCCGCTGTCCGGTGAGGGCCGGTACGACCGGTACGACCGTCGCACCCGGGCCGGCCGGCTCCCCCGGCCCCTGGGACCGGCCCGCTGCCCCGGCGGGTCCCGGCGCGCCGCCCAGCAGGGCCTGCGGCACGACCAGGACCGCCTGGACACCGCCGTAGATGTTGCTCTGGAGCCGGACGGTGATGCCGTGCCGCTTGGCGAGCTGGGAGACGACGAACAGGCCGATGCGTCCGTCGGCCAGCAGGCTGGCCACGTTGACCTGGTCGGGGTCGGCGAGCAGGTCGTTCATCCGGCTCTGTTCGCCGACGGGCATGCCGAGCCCGCGGTCCTCGACCTCGACTGCCAGCCCCGAGGTGACGAGGTTGGCACGCAGCAGGACCTGGGTGTGCGGGGAGGAGAACACCGTGGCGTTCTCGACGAGCTCGGCGAGCAGATGGATGACGTCGGCGACGGCGTGTCCGCGCAGCTCGCCGTCGACCGGCGGCACCAGTTTGACCCGCGAGTACTGCTCGACCTCGGCGATGGCCGAGCGCAGCACCTCGGTCATGGACACCGGGTTGCTCCACTGCCGCCGGGAGACGGCGCCGCCGAGGACGGCGAGGTTCTCGGCGTGGCGACGGATGCGGGTGGCGAGGTGGTCGACGTGGAAGAGGCCCTTGAGCAGGTCGGGGTCCTCGATCTCGTTCTCCAGCTCGTCGAGGATCGCGATCTCGCGGTGCACCAGGGACTGCAGGCGCCGGGCGAGATTGACGAAGACCTCCAGTTTCTGCTCGCTGCCGGTCTGGCTGGACAGCTGCGCGGCCCGCACGACGGCGGTGACGGCGCCGTCGTGCGCGCGGGCCAGGTCGGCGGCGAGCAGTTCGAAGTCGTCGGCGTCCTCGGGCGGTCCGGAGCGCGGCTTGCGCCGGGGCGGGGTCTCGCCCCGGCGCAGAGCGTCCACGAGGGTGCGCAGATCGGCCTCGCGGCGTGCGCTGCCGCGGCGCAGCGCGACGACCCGCTCGTGCACGGACCGCGCGGCCCGGTCGGCGGCCACGGCGGCGATCGCGATGCCGACGAGCGTCACGCCCACGGCTCCGGCGAGTACGGCCCAGAGCGTGACGCTGCCGCGCACGCCCGTGGAGCGGACGGTGAACAGCACGGCCGCGCTGGCGCTGAGGGCGACCGCGGTGGGAGGCAGCACGGCCAGTCTCAGCAGTTGCGGTCGTATGTGGGCCTCGGGCAGTGCGGGGGCGGTACGGGCGACCGGCCGTCCGTGCCGCCCGCCCTCGCGGCGGTCTGCGCGTGCGGCCGGTGCGCGGAGGTGAGACATCGGCGTCCTCGTACTGGTCCGTCTACTGGTCCGTCGGAGGGCCGCCCGTCATCGGCCGGCTCGGCCCTGCGTCGCTCGACGGACACTCACGGTAGTCGCTAACGCATCAGGTGCGGTGGGCAGTTGACAAACTCCTCCATGAACCGTCCTGCTCTGGTATGAGCTTTCGCACGTCAGGCCGATAACCACCCGGACACGCCGATCGCGAAGCACGTCGAACCGGTCCGGGCCGATCGAAAGCGATCACAGTCAGTGACGCCCGCTCCCGCCCGGGCGGGTCACCTCGGCGTGACCGCCACCGTCACCCGACCGCCCGGCCGGGCGTGCACGAGGGCGGTGGCCGACAGGTTCGCGGGGAGGACCGGCGTCGGGGTCCGGCCGGCACCGGTCACCATGACGCGCCAGCCGCCCGGCCGGGACGGCACACGGATCCCGGTGACGCAGGGAGCGGAGCGGTGGACGAGGCGGTAGGCGCCGGAGTCGGGGGTGCGGGTCTCGGCGACCGGCGTGCCCGCCACGGCCGGGGCGTACGGTGGGGCAGTCCGGTCCTTGTCGGGCCGCAGCGCCCCCTGCTCGTCCAGCGCGCAGCAGCCGCCGCCGTGGCACCAGACGTAGCCCGCCCAGCCGGAGCTGTAGCGGTCCGGCGAGGCGAACGCGTCGCGGTAGAAGCGGCCCGTGTTCGGGAGCGTGTTGTTCAGCGGCCCCCACTCGCCCACGACCACCGGCACGCGCTGGCGCCGCGGATACTCGGTGACGGCCGCCTCGTACGACTCGATCCAGCCACGGCCGGGGCGTGGTCGGAACCCGCCTCCATCGCCGTGTCGTAGAAGTGCGGGGCGCACACGGCCCTGGGATCGTCCACGCGGCCGAGTCCGGTCGGCACGAACCTCCGGCGCGGTCGGGTCGACCGGTGCCGGAGATCCCATCAGCAGATCTGACGGCCCATCAATAGGTGGGACGCCACCGGTCATCCGCGGGACCACGACAGCACGACATCACGGGCCGCCCACGGTTCACGACACCACCGGCCACCCACAGTTCACGGCACGACGACACCGGCCGCCCTGCGGTTCACGACGCCATCGGCCGCCCCCGTTCGCGGCACGACACCACCGGCCGCCCGCGGTTCGCGCTACGACGTCACCGGTCACCCGCGAGATCCATGTCCGGCCGGGTGTCCGCGGCCGGGCCGGAGCCCGACGGGGCCTGAGCCACGGGAGAGGACTCCCCGGACCGGCGCCACGAGGCCGGGACCGGCGCCGACACGGCCCGCCACCACGGCTCCCCGGGCACCCTGCCACCGGGCTCGAAGGGCTGGCCGGGCCGGGGGAAGGCAACGGCCTGGCCGGCCTCCGCGGCGACGTCCTTGGTCCACTCCCCCGGCTCGGCCCAGGCGTGCGGGGCGAGGTTGAAGGTGGCCCAGTGGATCGGCAGCAGCACGCCCGCGGTGCCGCCCTGGAGGTCGAGATGGGCGCGCAGCGCCTCGGCCGGGGTCATGTGGATGTCGGGCCACAAGTCGTTCTTGATTCTCTCAGCCTCCAAAGGGCTTTGCGCGAGCCATCGGCCGGTCCTATGTTGACGGTGACGGATCGGGTCAAGGCAGGATGAACAGGCCGGGCTCAGGTTCGATAAGGGGTGCCGCGGCCGACAACGCGCTTGAGCTTGGTGCCAGTGTTTTCGACGTGATGGTTCTCAGTGGGTGTTCTGTGAGCCTTCACGCGGATTCACTTTGTCGGTCGGGGCATGGTGAACGGGCCGGGCTCGGGTTCGGGTTCGGGTTCGGTGAGAATGCCGCGGCTCACGAGGCGTTTGAGCTTGGCTCGGGCGCCTTCGACGTGCCGGTCCTCGGTACCGATGCCCAGGGCTTCGCAGAAGTCCTGGGCTCGTATGCCGTGCTCGCCATCCTCGAACAGGGCGAGGATCTGGCGGTATGCGGACGGCAGCGGCTCGGAGCCGCGCACTGGGTGCGGTTGGACTCCGATCCGTTACACCAAGACGGTCTGGGCCAAGTTACAGCTGACTTCGTCCACCTGCTGTTATCTGACGCTATTACCAGCCGCAGGGTTCGGGATCGGCGACGCCCCCGCGCGGCATAACGGCAACGATCCTGCCGCCAGCGCGAGCACGAACTCGCCATGACGAGACAGCGGCGGCGCATACTGGAAGCCGTTCTCGGTGCGGGTGATCACGATGCTGCCCGCGCAACAGCGACTCGTGGAGCGGCCACGGGCCATGGCCTTGGAGAGGTGCCCCTCGGATGGCGGCGGAGAGCCCGCCTCGTGGCAGTGGACCGACAGCTGCGTGCAGGCGATGTGCGCGTCGGGTGCCGCCGCCCGTACGCCTTCGATGATTTCCGGTCGCGGATTGGCCGTTCGGCCGCTCGTCCCCATCGAGAAGATCACCATGCGTGGGTCTACCGCGGACGTCAGCGAGCGGGCGAACTCCACCGGATTCACAGCCCCGGGGAGGCCGCCGTGATGGGGGAAAACGAGAACATCCGCGCAGAGTTGCTGACTCCGGCGATCCAGGATGTCCCGTAAGCCGACGCCGTCGATGTCACTGGCGAGGAGCACGGCAGCCGCGCCGTCGAGATGGATCCGGATGACGGCGGACATGGTGTTGCTCGTCACCGTGCCGAACCGGGCATCGCGCGTGCGCGGACCCGAGAGTGCCATCAGCGATCGAGGATGACACACTTCGAGCTCCGCCCGGCCCACCCGGATGGGAAGGCCCGTATCCGTGGTTACTGGAAGGATGCCCGCGGTGCGTTTGTCGTCCGCCACGAGCTGCAGGGTTTCCTGCAGGTGCCGCCACGCCAGCGTGTCCTTGGACGCGTCGGTATTGACCCGGACGCGGCCGAGCGACCACCGCGGGTCCAGGAGGAGCCTGTTCATTCCCGCGATGTGATCGTTGTCAACGTGCGAGACGATGACTTCCTCGAGGTTCGTGCAGCCGAGTCTTTCAAGTTCGGCGTGTGTGGTGTCGTCCGCGGCGTCGACAACCGCGCACCGTTGCCCGTCGCGGACGATGGCGGAGTTGCCATGACCGACATCCAGGATCGTGACCGCGAGGTCGTCCTCGGAAGATGCACTCTGACGGGGGAGAAAAGGAACGGTCACAGGGCGCGGACTTCCTCGGACAGTTGAGGGGCCAGGGAGATGTGTGCGAAGCAGAGGTCCTCAGCCCGAGGGGCGTAGCAGTTGACCTCGGCCCGCAACCAGGTGCCGGGCAGCAGGGCGTCGGCCGGAATCCCGGTGTCCTCCTCGAAGCGCAGTAGCGGCAGTTGCGCCACGTGCGTCAGGCTCCAGCCACTGACCAGCACTTCGGCGTACGGTGCTTCGCCTGCCGGGTGCACGGCGAGGACCTCGATCGGGGTGCGGAACCGGCTCCGCTCCCGTGACCACTTGCCGGCCGCCTCTTCGAGAGCGTATCGGACGGCACCGAGGACTTCTTCGTCGTCGGCCTGCTTGGGGACGACTGCGGGGATGTCGGCCCGCCATCGGTGGATGGATGATGCCTCGTGGGTGCCTACATGCGAACTCATGACGATGGCCGGGAGCTTGTGAGGGCGGCTGTTGGCCCGGGCGGCGAGCTCCGCTCCCGTGAATGCGACCGTCCAACTGTTACGCAGCTGGTGGTCGCAGACGAGTACGTCCAGAGGGGGGAGTGTCGACAGATACTCCTCCGCCGTGGCGCGGGGACGCGGCCGGGGCATAATCAGAGCCTGCATGTCGAAGTCTTCGAAGAGTCGGCCAAGGGCTTCTGCGTCGGCCTTCACATCGTCCACGATGCCGACCCTGTGGACATCCTTAAGGTACAGAGCCATCGTCACTCCTCCCGTTCGTCGTTCGTGGTCCCGGCAGGGGGAGCCGACGTCGTCGAGGCAGGCAGCTCGACCAGTAGCCGGGCTCCTCCTAGAGGGCCGTTTCTCAACGCTTTCTGGCGTCCCGACATGTCGCCAACCGTGTCACGGACGATGGTCAGACCCAAGCCTGTCCCACCGTCTCGGGTGGTGAACCCGGGAACCCAAATCTCTTCGGTCGAGGCGTCCTGGATCCCTGGGCCCGAGTCATCCACGGTTAGGCGAATCCACGGAGCGTCCTTATCGACGAAGGAGCGAGTCGCGAGGTGGATCCTGCGCTCCAGGCCGCCGTCCGTACGCGTCAGCGCGTGGATGGAGTTGACGAGCAGATTGGAGACGATGGATTCGACCGCAGCCTCGTAGGTTCGTACGCGAAGGTTCTGGCCATTGAGATCATGGGTGACGTGAATGCAGCGGTCACTGAGGAAGTTGTGGAACAGGCGCAATGTGGCCAGGCACACTTCGTCGATGTCCACGTATTTCAGATCGCGCTTCTTGCGGACAAGGAGTTCCAAGGGGAGTTTCGCGAAGATTTGCAAGGTGCGGGCCCCGTCCATGATGGCGCTCAGAGACGGTTTGTAGCGGTCGTCGACGGTTGCCGAATCGATGTCCCGACGCACCCTCCGGTCGACCGTGCGCGCTTCCTGGAGGATGCGATCAGCGGGCTGCTGCGCCTCGTGGGCGAACACGGAGGTACTCGTTCCCACAGTGGCGAGGGCCCGGTAGAGGAGCAACTCGGATTGGAGATCCTTGATCTCTCGCAGACGCTGGTCCGCAAGGAGCTGCGAGGTGGTCAAGATACGTTGAACCGACGCACGGTCAAAGTTGCCATCCAGGCGGCCCTGATTGTCCGCGAGTTGCTCTTCAAGGGCTTTCCTGGCTTCGGTGAAGTCGGCCTCGGCGTCGGCCGTCTGCGCCTTCGCGCGCTTGCGTTGTTCTTGCCGTTCGGCTTCGCGAATCTGACGACGGCGCTGTGATGCCCATTCGATCGCGGACCGGGCGAACTCACGTAGCTCACCGAATGCGGCGTTCTGGACGAAACCGCTACGGTCCGTCTTCGGCTGGAGGCGATCTTCCGGGTCATTGATGACCAGCGCCCCTACAGAGTTGTTTGTGTAGGGCCGGAATTCGGAGAGCACAGCACGACGGACGTTGATGCTCAGCCAGTCGTCATCAGGGTCACCATAGGGCTGGACTCTCAGCCCATGGTGATACAGGTGCACACCGCCGACGTCGGCAAGCCAATTTTTAATCTCCGGTGTTGGCTGGATTGAATTACGCAGGGCGACCGAATGTCTCGGGTTGAGGTTGAACATCCATAAGTCGAACTTGGCCGCAGGGGCACTGGTGAAGAGGTGCTGGCCGCCGGTGGCGGTCGTTTGGCGTCGACCTCCGGCGGCCGCGGACCGAAGGTCGCTCGCGGTTGCGGTGCCGATCAGATTTCCTTGATGGTCCCTGAGTTCTGCCGACTGGCTGCCATCCGCACCGAGCCGTCCCGACAAATGGAACTCGGCCCACTGCAGGTGTTCATCCGTCACGGCCGAGGTGAGGTCCTCATACCCGAACGCCGTTTGGTTCCAAAGAATTTTAAAGGTCGACTCGGCCTGAAAGGGGCCCGTGAGCAGCGTGAGCGAGCGCGTCAGCCGCTCGACATCGGCGACACTCAGCCCCTGCCGGAGATCGTGTATCTCGATACGAGTTCCCACGCGGGCGTGAGGCGGGGCGTCGCGGAGTTCGAGTGCTACGTCCTCCACCGCGTGAGCGGAGTCGAGTTCGTCCCAGTCGATACCCAGGGTGTACTGCACCCCTAGGGTCGCCGCGGATCGAGTCGTGACCTTCACACGCCGGCCCAGGCGAAGCGCCGCCAGACGCCCGAGTCCCTTCTCGCCGACCCGCCTTCGACCGCTGCGGGTGAACGGCGACGACGGTTTCCTGGAACTGCCGATGAGCAGGAAGTCGGAGGTGAGCTCGGCATCGGTCATACCGTGCCCGTTGTCCGAAACGATGATCGAGCCGCCAGGACGCGCGGAACCGACCAACTCGATGCTGCACTCGGTGGCGTCGGCGTCGTACGCGTTGCGTACCAACTCCATGATCCCCATGTCCGGATGCGGAACGAGCTCTTCACCGAGACGCGTGAGGATCTTGGGCGCGAAGCGCAGATGATGCCTGGTCAACCGGCGCCGCCTCTCGTGAGCAGTGGGATCCCAGCATGTTAGCTGCATAAAGACCTTGCACGTGAGGTCTTCTGACGTCAGGTCACGATAGGGGTCAGTCCTCGGCAGCGGGCTGGTCGGCGATCTTCAGGTGTCCACGGAAGCGACAGGCACCCCTCATGGATGTGTTTCCACGAACCTCTGAAGATCCCGCATCACCGCTGGTCAACGCTGGTTCTTGCGAGGCTTCAAGGAGACCGTCGGCAGTTCCGGGGCAGGCAACGGATCGCCGTCGCACCCCTCCACCACCCCGAACCGTCGGCCTTCCATCCAATCCTGGCGGGCCCGTACGATCTGTTCTGACGACTGCCCGATGAAGTTCCACCAAGTCTCAGGTCCATGGAACGGGATCGGTCTCGCCGCCCCATCCGTTCGTCCTGGAGAGGTCCTAGGGCCTGTGTGGAGTTGTGATCAAGGCTGTGATCCGAGGTGTCGGATCCAGAGGAGGCCGGCGCATAATTCGAGTCCAGCCTGGTAGCTTTCAGGCTTTTTGTCGTAGCGGACGGCGAGGCCGCGCCAGTCCTTGATCTTGTTGATGGTGCGTTCGACGCTGTTTCGGAGCTTGTACAGCTGCTTGTCCCAGGTGACGGGCCGTCCGCCGCGTGAGCCGCGGTTCTTGCGGTGGGCGGCCTGATCCTTCTTCTCGGGGATGACCGCTTTGATCCCACGTTTGCGCAGGTGAGAACGGTTCTGCCGAGACGAGTAGGCCTTATCGCCCGCGACTGCGTCCGGCCGGGTGCGGGGCCGTCCCGCCGGGCCGGGGACACGGATCTTGTCCAGGACGGGGATGAACTGCGGACTGTCCCCGGCCTGCCCCGCAGTGATCTTGAGCGAGAGGGGCAGGCATTGCGGCACACAGGACAGGTGCGTCTTCGTGGTCAGTCCGCCGCGGGAACGTCCCAGGTCGGCGGCGGCGAGTCGGGCCTTGCGGCGACGCCTCACGCGTCGTCGTTCTTCCCGCTCCGGGTCCGGTTGTCCGTCTTGTTCCTGGCCGGCGCCCCTTTTTCCGCAGCGGCCTTCTCCAGAGCGTCCAGGATCTCGGGCTCCACGATCATCCCGGCAGCATCATGATGGGCCCGGACCGTGGTCGAGTCCACGCTGACCAGTGACAAGTCCACCAGGCCCCGCTTCGCCGCCTCGGCGATCGCACCCTGGAACACCGCGGTGAACACCCCGGCATCCCGCCACTGCCGAAACCGGCCGTAAACGGTGGACCAGTGCCCGAATCGTTCGGGCAGCTCCCGCCATTTCGCCCCGTTCCTGAACCGCCACACGACGCCCTCGAAGTGCGCCCGCAGGTTCTCCGGGTACGGCCCGTACTCACCGACCGGCAGGAACGGGGAGACGAACTCCCACTCGGCATCCGAAAGTTGAGGTCGCGACACCCCACCGTTCTACCCCAAAGGCCCCGACCCTCCCGAGCCGGGGCCCCGCGAGATCACAACTCCACACAGGCCCTAGTAGGACCCTCGGTAGCCGATCGAGCGGAGCACTAACAGCGCCAGGTAATGACGGGTCAGGAGCCAGGTCCCGGTAACCAGCTCTTTGACCGCGTAGTCGGGCTCTTGTGTCTCTTTGGGATGCACAAGACGGTTACGGACGCGCGTGACAATGTCGGCGCCGTCTGCCGACCGGTCTCCGTCCACGTGCTGCCGGACCGCGAAGGCGGCGGCCGCCGGCAGTCGATCTTCGTGCACCCCCAGATCTACCCGTGCGTTAGTCAGGACCGTACGCGGCTTTCTATGCGCCGGCCAAGCGCGGGATGTGAACTCGGCTTCCGTGAGTCGACCGGTGAGCACGAACTCCTGCCACATCACATGTTCCAGTCCAGCAGCTCCACTCATGATCTTCTGTTCGACGAATCCTCGGTCGGCTATGGCCGTGATCGCATACTGCATCTGCAGGCGAAGCGCCTGCCTCTTGCTGGGATCGCGGAAGGAGGGCAGGAGGCAGGTCAGCAGATCTACCAAAGATGCCTGGTCCTCGGGGTACCCAGCCAGGGCTGATGCAGCGTGCCGGGTCGCAGAGCATCGGGCCCCACTGGCCCCACACCGTCTCTTCCTGGTCGTTCTGGCCGACGGGCAGGGTGGGGGCGACCCACCGGCCAAGTGCGAAGGACAGCCTGACGCAGGGCACTGAGAACAGGGGTGACCTCGGCGGCCGTGAATGTGGTTCCGTCCAGCCGGCGGATCCCCATCACGTGCGTCAAGACGTAGACGTCGGCCTGACGCACGCCAGAGACAACGGCCTTGTGGTCGGGGGCGGGCGTCCAGCGTGATCTTCCATCCGTCCGCCTCGTACACACTGCGCCCGGCAGGCACCGGTAGCGGCGTTCCGTCGACGGCACGGGCTGCCAGGTGGGCACTTTCCTGCCAGCGGGGCTGGTTGAACCAGTGCGAAGACCCGGTCGAGCGCAGCGTCAGGGTCTCCGTAGGAAGTGGCCATTGGACCAGCAGCTCACAGCACCTGTGGTGAATACGGGCAGTTCGAAGCCGAGGTCAAGCAGACTCAGTTCGGCCCTGTCCGTAGAGACAAGGCCACAATCCTCGGTATGCAGCCTCCATGAGATCCCGGGCTTCGGAGGGCAGTCGTACCGGACAGCCCCGGGCACCTCAGTCCCGGCTGGCCCGGCAACCGGCCCGTCATAGAGGGTGATCGGCTCCCCTGACGCGTTAAAGGGGTACTCCGGTGACAGAGGTGTCTCGGCGTTAAGCCCAGCTGATGAGACAGACATGCGCCGCACCCTAGACGGTGCCACCGACACTGGCCGAGCAGTGCAGCCGAGCCCTGCCCGGCCGACCCTCTCCTGCAAGCTCAGCGCTGCACAATGCGTGTGCGGACGACAACCCGCGAAGGGCCCTTCGGGGACGGCAAGGGCCTGAATCGCTGCGCAGCGACTTCACGCTCTACCCGGGGCGCCCCGCCCAAATCGAGCAGCAAACGATCCAGCTCACCGGCCGGAAGACGCTCCAGCATCCGGACCATCTCGCCAAGCTCGGCCCCGACCGACGTCACCGGTCACCCGCGAGATCCATGTCCGGCCGGGTGTCCGCGGCCGGGCCGGAGCCCGACGGGGCCTGAGCCACGGGAGAGGACTCCCCGGACCGGCGCCACGAGGCCGGGACCGGCGCCGACACGGCCCGCCACCACGGCTCCCCGGGCACCCTGCCACCGGGCTCGAAGGGCTGGCCGGGCCGGGGGAAGGCAACGGCCTGGCCGGCCTCCGCGGCGACGTCCTTGGTCCACTCCCCCGGCTCGGCCCAGGCGTGCGGGGCGAGGTTGAAGGTGGCCCAGTGGATCGGCAGCAGCACGCCCGCGGGGGTGCCGCCCTGGAGGTCGAGATGGGCGCGCAGCGCCTCGGCCGGGGTCATGTGGATGTCGGGCCAGAACTCGCTGTACGCGCCGAGCTGGATCATCGTCGCGTCGAACGGGCCGTGCTCGGCGCCGATCTCCCGGAAGCCCTCGAAGTAGCCGGTGTCGCCGCTGTGGTAGACGCGGTGCTCCTCGCCGGCCACGACCCAGGAGGCCCACAGGGTGTGCTGGGTGTTGCGCAGGCCCCGGCCGCAGAAGTGACGGGCGGGGGTCGCGGTCAGGGTGAGTCCGCCTATCCGGGTGGCCTCGTGCCAGTCCAGCTCGCGCAGCCGGTCGGGCGAGACGCCCCAGTGCTCCAGGTGCGCGCCGACGCCGAGCGGCACGGCGAAGACCGTGTCCGTGCTCGCCAGGGCCTTGATCGTGGGCAGATCCAGATGGTCGTAGTGGTCGTGGGAGATCACGACGACGTCGACCGGGCCCAGCACCGCCAGGGGCAGCGGCGCGGGGTGCAGTCGCTTGGGCCCGGCGAAGGCGAACGGGGAACAGCGCGTGCCCCAGACCGGGTCGAAGAGCACGCGGGCGCCGTCGATCTCGGCGAGGACGCTGGAGTGCCCCATCCAGGTCAGGCGCAGCCCGGTGGCGGGCGGCCGGGCGATGTCGGCGAGGGTCGTCGCGTGCACGGGGATGGTGCCGTGCGGGGCCCGGCGGGTACGGGCGTCCTTGTCGAAGTAGATCTTGGCGAAGTCCAGGGCGGAGCCGGATGGCCGGGTACGGGCGGGGCCGCCGGGGTTCTGGAACACACCGTCCTTGAAGTGCGGTGATCTACGGATCCGGGCCATGCGCTCACCGCTGGGGTCCACGCCGAAGGCCTCGGGCTGAAGCGCGCTGAGCCCGGCGCTCAGGGGACGGAAACCGGCCACGGTACCTCCTGGTGGAGTCGGTGAGGCTTTCCATTATGGTCCGCCCCTCCGACAACGCCGGGTCCGTCCGGTGACGGGCCGGTGACAGCGGGGTCCCGCCGATGACCCGGTCAGCACGTTGACAGGCCCCGGGCGGCGTTTCGATACTGACCACGGATTCAGTAAGCGCGCTCCGGCCTCCCCCTTCGCCTCCGAGCGGGGCGGCCCGGCGCGCGGCTGGGTCACGGTGGACCTCGCCGCGGTCGACCCACCCCCATCACCGACCCCGAGGAGACTCCATGACCAGCCCCCTGCTGTCGCTCACCTGGACCGACCACGTCACCGGACGGCAGGGCTTCCTGGTCGTGGACCGGCTGGTGCGCGGCGTCTCCAGCGGCGGACTGCGGATGCGGCCGGGCTGCACCCTCGACGAGGTCGCCGGGCTCGCCCGGGGCATGACCATGAAGGAGGCCCTGCACTACAACCCGCTGGGCCGCTACGTCCCGCTCGGCGGCGCCAAGGGCGGCATCGACTGCGACCCCCGGGACCCGGAGGCGTACGGCCTGCTGGTGCGGTACCTGCGGGCCGTACGGCCGTACGTCGAGCACTGCTGGACCACCGGTGAGGACCTCGGGCTCACCCAGGACCTGGTCGACCGGGCCGCCGCCGAGGCAGGGCTGGTCTCCTCGATCCAGGCCGTGTACCCGCTGCTGGACGACGAGGCGGCCGCCCGCGCCCGGCTCGCCGACGCCTTCGAGGTCGAGGTGGACGGCATCGGGCTCGACGAGCTGGTCGGCGGCTGCGGGGTGGCCGAGGCCGTGCTCGCGGCCCTGGACCGGGCCGGTGCGCCGTACACGGGCACCCGGGTCGCCGTGCAGGGGCTCGGCACGATGGGCGGGGCCACGGCCCGCTTCCTCGCGCGCGCGGGCCTGACCGTGGTGGCGGTCGCCGACGTCAAGGGCACCGTCGCCAATCCGGCGGGGCTCGACGTGGAGGCGCTGCTCGCGGCGCGTGACGCCTACGGCACCGTGGACCGGGCCGTGCTGCGTCCCGGCGACCGCGAACTGCCGGGCGACGCCTGGCTGTCGGCCGACGCGGAGATCCTGGTCCCGGCGGCGGTGTCGTACGCGATCGACGCGGCGAACCAGGAGCTGGTCCGGGCGCGCTGGATCGTGGAGGCGGCCAACATGCCGGTCCTGGCGGAGGCGGAGGAGCTGCTGGCGGCGCGCGGGGTGAGCGTGCTGCCGGACGTGGTGGTCAACTCCGGGACGAACGCCTGGTGGTGGTGGACGCTGTTCGGTGACATCGGCGCCGACGCGGACCAGGCGTTCGCGTACACGCGCCGCTCTATGCGCGCCCTGGTCGAGCAGATGCTCGCCCGCGCCGACGCCGACGGCACGACCCCGCGGGCCGCCGCGCACGCCATCGTGGCGGAGCGGCTGCCGGTGATCGCGGAGCGGTTCGGCTGGTACCGGGCGACTGAATGAGCGGTCAGGAGAGCCCCGGCCGCGGCGGGGTGTCACGCGGCGGGCCACCAGCCGCTGCCCGGCGCGGCGGCCCGGGCCGGGGCCGCTGTGTAGGGTGATCCGCGTGGCGAGAGTGCGGTTGAGCGTGGAAGAGCGGCGCGGGGAGCTGCTGCGGGCCGCCATCGGGCAGATCGAGGCGCGGGGTGTGGCGGCCGTGCGGATCGCCGACGTGGCCTCGGCGCTGGGTGTGAGCAACGCGCTGGTGCTCTACCACTTCTCGACGAAGGAGAAGCTGGTCGCCGCGGCTTTCGCCCACGCCGCCGAGGGCGACCTGGTCCGGCTGCGCAAGCTGCTCGGCCGTCGCACCACCGCGGTGCGCCGGCTGCGCGCCGCCGTGCGCTGGTACGCCCCGACCGGGCAGGCCAAGGGCTGGCGGCTGTGGATCGAGGGCTGGTCGGCCGCCCTGCGCGAGCCGGGGCTGCGGGACGTCACCCGTGATCTCGACCGGCAGTGGAAGGCCGCGCTCACCGAGGTCATCGCCGAGGGCGTCACCGCGGGCGAGTTCCACTGCCCCGACCCGACCGCCAGCGCACTGCGGCTCACCGCCCTCCTCGACGGTCTCGCGGTCCAGTTGACCTCCTACCCGGGCGCGGTGTCGCGGGCCCGGGCCACGGACTGGGCGGAGGAGGCCCTCGCGCGCGAACTCGGCCTGGAGCGAGCGGCGTTGACGGCGTAGGGCGGTCGGGGCTCTCAGGGCTGTGCCGGCCGGAGGTCCGCGCGGGGCGTCGCCCGGGGGTCACTCCAGTTCGTACACCGCCGTGACCGTGGAGGTCGCGCGGATCTCGCCCGGCGCCATCGGAACGCCCAACGCGGTGCCGTCGGGGGCGTCGGCCGCCGGCGGGAAGGGGCGGGGGGTGCCTGCGGTGTCCTCGGTCAGGGAGATCAGCCGGCCCAGGCTCCGGCCGCCGAGGCGGGCGTACTGCTCGGCCTTGGCGTGCGCGTCCTCGTACGCCTCCTGCCTGGCGCGGGCGTGCAGGGGGCCGGGGTCGGTCACGTCGAAGGCGACGGAGTGGATACGGCCCGCGGTGCCGGTGGCGTCGGTGACGGCCTGGAGGATCACGCCCGTGCGGTCCACCTCGCGCACCTTCAGGGTGAAGGACTGCGCGGCCTGGTAGCCCTTCAGCTGCGAGGTGCCGTCCTGGTACTCGTAGACGGGCGTGAGCGACACGTTCTCGGTTCGGATGTCCCCCTCCGTGATGCCCTGTTCCCGGGCGGCCCGCAGCAGCGCGGTGGCCGCCTTGCTCTGGGCGTCCAGCGCCTTGCGGGGCGTCGTGGCGACGGACTCCACACCGGCGCCGACGACCGCGAGGTCGGGTGCGGTCGTGGCGCTGCCCTCACCGGTCACGGTGACGGTCGAGGCGTGCGGGGCGGAAACCGCCGGGGCGGGCGTCGGATCCGGGAGCGCGGTGGCGGCGGGGGCGGCGGCGGTCGGCAGGCCGAGGGCGAGCAGGACGACCGCGAGGGCGGCGGTCGTGCGGGGCGGTGCTGTGGGGGGCATATGGGCCGGTCCTTTCGGGTGCGCTGGGATGTCGCGGTCATCCCAGCACCACCCCCGCCCCACCCGCGCGCACCACTCCCGTGCGGTCACCTCTCTGGCCGCCTCCGGGGAGACCATCCGGCCAGGTCGGGGACGTGGCGCTGGGCGCTGCCAGGGAGCCCGGAGGGACGCGGACAGGCGGCCGACCGGCCCGCGGGCGCGGGCAGTCATCCTCATTCAGTCGTCCTCCGACAGACCCCGGCGGTGCCCGACCGGATCCAGGGCCATCGCTCCGGCTGCAGTCGGAGGCGCGGAGGAGGAACGCGGGCAGGCCTCCGGCCGACGGACCCCGGCCCCCGGACCCCGGACCCCGGACCGCAACGGAAGCAAGCGGCGGACAGCTACCCGGCCGACCCCGAAGCCACCCCCAGACCACCGCCACCGCCACAGCCACCGCCACCGCCACCGCCACCGCCACCGCCACGACGGAACACCGACCCTCCCCCGACCGGATCCAGAGACATCCCTCCGGACACCGCAAGAGGCACAGCGGTACGCGGGCCGACCCCCGCCACGACCCTCGCCCAGACAGACCCGGGCCACGCCACGGGCCGCCGACGGAAGCACGGCGGAACGTGGACAGGTACCCAGCCGGGTCCGAAGCCACCGCCCCGGACCCGGAGGCGTCCCCCGGGTCCGGGGCGGCGGAACGCGGGCCCCGGGTCGCCCATGGTCCAGCGCGTGGTTCGCCGGGGCTCCGGGGGCGCGAGCTCCGCGCCCCCGGCAGGGGTCGGCCGTCAGGCCACCTTGCCGATCCGGAGCCTGATGTCGTCCGGGCTCAGGGCGCCCTTGGCCGTGACGTGGTCGCCGGAGGACTCCCCGCGCAGGCGGCGGCCGATCCAGGGGACGAGGTACTCGCGGGCCCAGTGGACGTCGTCGCGGCGGACCTCGAGCGTGCCGCGGGGCGGCAGGGTCGGCCAGGGCTGCTCGGGGTCGGCGGGGACGTCGACGCCGAGGGTCTGCCCGGCGCGCAGGGCCACACGGGTGTGGCCCTCGGGTGAGAGGTGGAGCCGGTCGTCGTCCCAGGCCCGGCGGTCCTGGACGGACTTCAGGGACCACAGGTCGAGGACCGGGCAGCCGTACCGGTCGGCGACGGCCCGGACATGCCCGTTGTACGTGGCGATCTTTCCGCGCAGGTGCTTGAGCAGCGGGACGCCGCGGGTGTCGAAGCCGGTCGTCACCAGCACCGTGCCGGCCGCCTCGGTCAGCGCGGCGATCGCCCGCTCGAAGCGCTCGGCGACGTCGTCGGGGTCGGTACCGGGCCGGAGGATGTCATTGCCGCCCGCGCAGAAGGAGACCAGGTCGGGGGCGAGTTCCACGGCCCGCGGCAACTGGTCCGCCATGATCTGGTCGAGCAGCTTCCCGCGCACGGCGAGGTTGGTGTAGTCGAAATCGCCCTCGGGCCGCCGGTCGGCGAGCAGTACCGCGAACCGGTCGGCCCACCCCACGAACGCCCCGTCGGGGCCGGGGTCGCCGACGCCCTCGGTGAAGCTGTCCCCCACCGCCACGTACGACCCGATCACTGATCTGCTGTCGTTCTTCGAATCGTCTGCCACGTCGGACCATGATTCCCCTTCGAATGTGACCTACGCGACCGTAGGCAGGGGTTGACGGACGGTGAGATAAGCCACTGGTCAAGTCTTGGCATCCGCGGAATAACTCCGGACACGGCGAAGGCCGGACCCGGGGATCGGGGTCCGGCCTTCGGCGGTTGAACGGCAGGGGTGTCAGCCGATGGCGACACCGTGCGAGCGGAGGTAGGAGATCGGGTCCACGTCCGAGCCGTAGTTCGGGGTGGTGCGGATCTCGAAGTGCAGGTGCGGGCCGGTCACGTTGCCGGTCGCACCGGAGAGGCCGACCTGCTGCCCGGCGGTCACGGACTGACCGGCCGAGACGGAGAACGAGGACAGGTGGGCGTACTGGGCGTAGTAGCCGTCGGCCAGCCGGACGACGACCTGGTTGCCGTACGCGCCGCCCCAGCCCGCGGAGACGACGGTGCCCGCGCCCACGGACTTCAGCGAGGTGCCGGTCGGGACGACGAAGTCGGCGCCCGTGTGGTACCCGCTGGACCACATGCTGCCCGCCACGCGGTAGGCCGTGCCGACGCCCGCACCGGAGACGGGGGCGCTGAAGCCGCTCGCCGTGGTGGTGGTCGTCTGGGCGTCGGTGGACTCGCCGGAGGAGGACTGCTCCGCGGAAGCCTCGGCGGGCTTCGGCGACTCGGCGGGCTTCGGCGACTCGGCGGGCTTCGACGGCTCGGCGGGCTTCGACGCCTCGGCGGGCTTCGACGGCTCGGCGGGCTTCGGCGACTCGGCGGGCTTCGGCGAGGACTGCTGCGGCACGGCCGGCTTCGCGGACCGGGCCTCGGCCGCCTTCTTGCCGAGCGTGAGCTTCAGGCCGGGGTGGATCAGCGACGGGTCGCCGCCGACGGCCGCGCGGTTGTCCTCGTAGAGCTTCTGCCAGCCACCGCTGACCTTCTGCTCCGTGGCGATCTTCGAGAGATAGTCGCCGGCCTTCACGGAGTAGATGCGCGGGGCCGACTTCGCCGCGGCGGCCTTCACGGCGGCCTTGAACTGCACGGCGGACTTCTCGACCGTGACGGCCGACTGGACGGCCTGATGGGAAACGGTCTGCCCGGTCGCGGCGTTGGCGCCGCCGGCCGCGAGCAGCGGGAGGGCGAGAGCGGCGCCACCGGTTCCGGCGACGGCGAGAGAACGGGTCAGGCGCAGGGCCTTGGGACGACGGTGCTTACCCTTCACGGGCATGTCGAATTCCTCTCCGGCGCCTGCGAGGTGAGCTGTCGGGTGCGGACTGGAGATGTCCGGTCGCGCCGAGGCGCGGCTTTACCCCAAGCCTGAGATCCGGAGACCGGAAACAGGCGGATGTACCTGTGGGTCCCCCGCTCCTGCCGTGCACGGATGGGTTGGTGCGGGCTCCGGTCGGCGGCAGGATTAGGCATCCGTCCGGATCGGTGGCGAACGTAAGCGAGCAAGACGCAAAGGGACAAGCAAGAGTTTCCGCCCGAAGCGTGAGTTCTTGATCCCTTCGGGAGTTTCCCGGTCACACTCCGTGCAATATGACCTTGTCGGGTTTCTCAAATGCCCTTGAAAAGCACTTCGATTACGTGAGCATGACGAACGACTCACGGTCACCGATATGACGCTCCTCACGTGACATCTCTCCAGGTGTCTTTATTCCAGCGCGAGTTGGAATGAAGGCACCAATTCGGACAGAAGGCCCAGATGCGACGCGGCCAGATAACTGCCACATCAAGACCGCCGGCGGCATTGCCGGCGATGAGGCGCCTTGGAGAACTTCGCCCGTTTCAGACCTTTCGTACCTTGTGACCCGATTTGACCCAGGGTGCTGTCCCCCGACGCCGCGAAGTGAGCCCACTGAGGTGCTGCTTCCTCCCCGTACCCGAGCAGGCCTGACAACCGCACGGGCCCGCACCTCACGACAGGCTGCCGAGATCCCCCGGGCGTCAACTCGTTGCCTCAGGAAGCCATGTCGTATCGTCGTGAGCACGCCCGTCGACGAGCCGCGCCGAAGGGTCCGACCGGGAGGGAGCCCCCGTGACGCAGCAGGTCCCGTCCACCGAGCCCGAGCTGGCAGGCGTGCGCAATTTCCGTGACGTGGGCGGACTGCCGACGGTCGACGGGCGCCGGGTGCGCCACGGCGCGCTCTACCGCAGCGGCCACCTCGCGCACGCGACCGCGGAGGACACCGCCTTCCTCTCCTCCCTCGGTCTGCACACGATCTTCGACTTCCGCAACGGGGCCGACCATAAGCTGGAGGGCCCGGACGTCGACCTGCCCGGTGTGCGCAACGTCAATCTGCCGCTGAGCGACCCGGCCGACGGCGCCGAGTTCTGGAAGATGGTCCGCGACGGGAACCTGGACCAGCTGCGCTCGATCCTGGCGGACGGCAAGGCGGCCGACCGGATGATCACCTCGTACCGCACGATCATCCGCGAGCGCACCGGCGAGCACTCACGCGTACTGCACGCCCTCGCCGAGGACAGCGTCCCCGCGCTGATGCACTGCGCGGCGGGCAAGGACCGCGCGGGCCTTTCCGTGGCCGTCACCCTGCTGGCCATCGGTGTCGAGCGCGACGCGATCCTCGCCGACTACCTGGAGTCGAACGCCAAGCACCGCCGCTACAAGGTGCGCCGCAACGGCGACTCCGTCTCCGCGTACTCGCCCGAGATCATGGAGCTGCTCAGCCCGCTGTTCGACGCCCGCGCCGAGTACCTCACGGCGGCGATGGAGACCATCGAGGAGACCTGGGGCGGGGTCGACGGCTACCTGGAGCGAGGCCTCGGCATCGCGCCCGAGACCCGCGAGCGGCTGCGGGACCGGCTGCTGGACTGACCCGGCCGCGTCACGGCCACCGGGCCCGCCCCGCGAACAGGGCCCACGCCCCCTGGGGAACGGGCCCGAAGGCGCCCCCTACTTCGCGCCCACCGCGAACAGCAGATACAGGAACCCGGCGAAGACGTGCCCGGCCGCGATGTAGATGAGCAGCCGCACCCAGAGGGTGCGGGGAAACTTCTGTTCGATGTCGCTCATGGCATGTCTCCCGTCATGGGTCCCAGGCACAACGCGGCCGTGGGGCTCTGCAGCAGGGTGTGGAGGAAGAGGAGGTCGACGCCGCCCGCGTCCTCGGCGGCGATGCGGTGCGGGGTCAGCGAGTCGAAGTGCGCGCTGTCCCCGGGGCCGAGCAGATGGGTGGTGTCACCGAGACGCAGCCGCAGCCGCCCCTGGAGGACGTGCAGCCACTCCTCGCCGGGATGCACGCGCACGATGTCGCCCTGGGAGCCGTGCGGCACATGCACCCGCAGGGCCTGCATGCCACGTCCGGGCGCCCCGGCCTGCCAGTAGGTCCAGCCGCCCGCGCGGGTCGGCTCCATGCCGGCGGCGCGCACAACGGCGTCCCGGTCGGCGACCGTCTCGCCGAGCAGCTCGGAGACGGTCGTACCGTAGACACGGGCGAGCGCGAGCAGCATCGGCAGCGACGGCTGGCGCTGCCCGGTCTCCAGCCGGGACAGATGCGCGGGCGAGAGTCCGGCGGAACGCGCCGCGGTCTCCAGGGTGAGGGAGGCGCGGCGGCGCAGGGCGCGCAGCTGGGGCGCGACTGCGGGCAGGTCGGCCGCGGTCCCCTCCGGGACGGGCCCGGTCTCAGGAGAGCTCATGGCCTCCATTGAGCCGCATTCTTGCCTCTACGGCAAATCTCTTGCCTCAGAGGCAAATGCTCGGGGCAACGCCTTCAGAGGCAGCCCCGCCCTCGCACTGGCGGGCGGCCCACGCCTTCAGAGGCGGTCGCGCTCTCGCGCAGGCGGCCCCTCAGCGGTTGGCCACCGCCTGCTTCACCAGGGTCTTCCCGAAGTCCCACATCAGCCCGCCCCCGCTGTGCGCGTCGTCCATCACCTCGGTGAACGCGTCGACGAACCGGTCCACCTCCCGCTCCCCGACGACCAGCGGCGGGATCAGCTTGATCACCTCCAGATGGTCACCGGAGACCTGGGTGAGGATGCGGTGCCGCTGGAGCAGCGGTACGACCACCATCTGCGCGAACAGGCCCTTGCGGGCGGCCTGGAGCATGGTCCAACGGCTGCGCAGCTTCAGCGACTTCGGCCGTCCGAACTCGATGCCGATCATCAGCCCCCGGCCGCGGACGTCGGCGAGCAGCTCGTACTTGTCCACCAGCGCGCCGAGCCGGGACTTCAGCAGCTCTCCGGTGGCCCGCGCGCCCACGACGATCTGCTCGTTCTCCATGACGGACAGCACGGCCAGGCCGGCCGCCATGGCCTGGGCGTTGGAGCCGAAGCTCGCCGAGTGGACGAGGACGCGGTCCATGGACGAGTAGACCTTCTTGAAGATCCAGTCCTTACCGAGGGTCGCGCCGACGGGCACATAGCCGCCGGACAGCGCCTTGGCCACGCACACCAGGTCCGGCTCCACGCCGTCCTCGTGCTGGTAGGCGTAGAAGTCGCCGGTCCGGCCGAGGCCGGTCTGCACCTCGTCGGCGATGAGCAGCGCCTTGTGCCGGTGCAACAGCTCCTGTGCGGCGCGCAGATAGCCGGGCGGGCTCTCGTGCACGCCCTTGCCCTGGATCGGCTCGACGATGAGGGCCGCGACGTCCCCCTTCCGCAACTCCCGTGCCAGCGCGTCCAGATCACCGAGCGGTACGGCGGTGTCGGGCAGCAGCGGGGTGAAGCCGTCGCGGAAGCCGTCCTCGCCGTTGACGGACAGGGAGCCGGTGGTCAGGCCGTGGAAGGCGTGGTCGCAGTACAGGACGCGGGGCTTGCCGGTGGCGCGGCGGGCGAACTTCAGCGCGGTCTCCACGGCCTCGGTGCCGCTGTTGCCGAAGAACACCCGGTCCAGGTGCGGACTGTGGGTGAGCAACTGCTCGGCGAGCAGTCCGGGCAGCGGCTGGCAGTCGAAGCGGGTGAGGTCGGCGAGGTCCGCGTCGAGGACGTCGTGCAGTGCCTTGCGCACGACGGGGTGGTGGCGGCCGAGGCCCATCACCCCGAACCCGGCGAGCATGTCCAGGTAGTCGTCGCCGTCGGCGTCCCAGAAGTAGGCGCCCTCGGCCCGCTCGTAGACCTTGTCGAAGCCGATGGTGTGCAGCATGCGCGGGAGCTGGTGGTTGAGGTACTTGCTGTGCAGCTCGTAGCGTTCGGCGCCGCGCTCGGCGAGCAGTCGGCCGAGGTCGAACTGCCCTGCGCCCGCGCCGGGTTCGGCGGTCGTCATTCCGTCTCCTCGACTGCGCGGCCGAGACCGGCCGGGCCGTCCGCGTCGGCCTTCCGTACGGCCAGACTGCCACTGATCGCCCCGGCGATCTCGACGGGGGTGAGCCCGATGTCGGCCAGCACCTCGGCGCGCTTGGCGTGGGCGAGGAACTGCCCGGGGATGCCGAACCGCCGTACCGGCACGTCGACGTCGGCGTCACCGAGGGCCAGGGCGACGGCCGAACCGACCCCGGCGGCACGGCTGTTGTCCTCCACGACCGCGACCAGCCGGTGCTCGGCCGCGAGGCCCGGCAGGGCGGGGTCGACGGGCTTGACCCAGCGGGGGTCCACCACCGTGCAGTCGATGCCGCGGGCCTGGAGCAGCTCGGCCGTCTGAAGGCACACGGGCGCCATCACACCGACGGCCACCAGCAGCACCTCGGGGTGTCCGGTCCGCAGCAGCACGTCCATGCCACCGACCCGGCCCACCGCCGGGACATCCGCCCCGACGCACTCCTTGGGGAAGCGGACCAGGGTCGGCGCGTCGTCCACGGCGACGGCCTCCCGCAGCTGGGCCCGCAGCTGGGCGGCGTCGCGCGGCGCGGCGATCCGCAGCCCCGGCACCACCTGGAGCACCGACATGTCCCACATGCCGTTGTGCGAGGCCCCGTCGACGCCCGTCACGCCGGCCCGGTCCAGCACGAAGGTCACTCCGCAGCGGTGCAGGGCGACGTCCATCAGGAGCTGGTCGAAGGCGCGGTTGAGGAAGGTGGCGTAGACGGCGACGACCGGGTGCAGTCCGCCGGTGGCGAGGCCGGCCGCGGAGACGGCGGCGTGCTGCTCGGCGATGCCCACGTCCCAGACCCGGTCCGGGAAGCGCTCGGCGAACCGGCTGAGCCCGACCGGGTGCAGCATGGCGGCGGTGATGGCGACGACGTCCTCGCGCTCCTCGCCGATCTTCACGATCTCGTCGCCGAACACCGAGGTCCAGGACGGCCCGCCCGACGGCGTGAGCGGTTCGCAGGTGTGGGGGTCCATCACGCCGACGGTGTGGAAGTGGTCCTCCTCGTGGGCGAGGGCGGGTTCGTAGCCGCGGCCCTTGACCGTGAGGCAGTGCACGAGGACCGGCCCGTGGAACCGCTTGGCGCGGCGCAGCGCGGACTCGACCGCGTCGATGTCGTGCCCGTCGATGGGGCCGACGTACTTCAGGCCCAGGTCCTCGAACATGCCCTGGGGCGCGAAGGCGTCCTTGAAGCCCTTCTTGGCGCCGTGCAGGGCCTCGTAGAGGGGGTGGCCGATGACCGGTGTGCGCAGCAGGAAGTCCTTGCCCCAGGCGAGGAACTTCTCGTAGCCGTCGGTGGTGCGCAGGGTGGCCAGATGGTTGGCCAGGCCGCCGATGGTGGGGGCGTAGGAGCGTTCGTTGTCGTTGACGACGATGATCAGCGGCCGGTCCTTGGCGGCCGCGATGTTGTTCAGTGCCTCCCAGGCCATGCCGCCGGTCAGGGCGCCGTCGCCGGTGACCGCGACGACGTGTCCCCTCTCCCCCCGCACCTGGCGGGCCTTGGCAAGGCCGTCGGCCCAGCCGAGCACCGTGGAGGCGTGGCTGTTCTCGATGACGTCGTGCTCGGACTCCTCGCGGGAGGGATAGCCGGACAGGCCGCCTTTGCCGCGCAGCTTGGAAAAGTCCTGACGTCCCGTCAGCAGTTTGTGCACATAGCCCTGGTGTCCCGTGTCCCACAGGATGCGGTCGACCGGTGACTCGAAGACCCGGTGCAGGGCGATGGTCAGTTCCACCACGCCCAGGTTGGGGCCGAGGTGGCCGCCGGTCCTGGCGACCGCGTGCACCAGGAACTCCCTGATCTCCTCGGACAGTTCGCGAAGCTGCGCCTCGGACAGCGTCTTCAGATCGCGTGGTTGCCGGATGTTCTCCAGAATCGTCACGCTCGGGCCCCCTTCGGTCCGTGCTGTTCAACTCACGGTGACGGCCGGCTCCCCCGGGGCGGCGCCGTCCTGTTCCATCTGCTCGGCGATCTTCATCGCCTCTTCGATGAGGGTCTCCACGATCTTCGACTCGGGGACGGTCTTGACGACCTCGCCCTTGACGAAGATCTGCCCCTTGCCGTTGCCGGAGGCGACACCGAGGTCGGCCTCCCGTGCCTCGCCGGGCCCGTTGACCACACAGCCCATCACCGCGACACGCAGCGGCACCTCCATGCCCTCAAGACCCGCGGTGACCTCGTCGGCGAGCTTGTAGACGTCGACCTGTGCGCGCCCGCAGGACGGACAGGAGACGATCTCCAGCCGGCGTTGCCTCAGGCCCAGCGACTGGAGGATCTGGATGCCGACCTTGACCTCCTCGGCGGGCGGCGCGCTCAGCGAGACCCGGATGGTGTCGCCGATGCCGCGCGAGAGCAGCGCCCCGAAGGCGACGGCCGACTTGATCGTGCCCTGGAAGGCGGGGCCCGCCTCGGTGACGCCCAGGTGCAGCGGGTAGTCGCAGGCGTCGGCGAGCTGCCGGTAGGCCTCGACCATCACGACCGGGTCGTTGTGCTTGACCGAGATCTTGATGTCGCGGAAGTCGTGCTCCTCGAAGAGGGACGCCTCCCACAGGGCGGACTCGACCAGGGCCTCCGGGGTGGCCTTGCCGTACTTCTGGAGCAGACGCTGGTCCAGCGAGCCCGCGTTGACCCCGATCCGGATCGGGGTGCCGTGGTCCTTCGCGGCCCGCGCGATCTCCTTGACCTGGTCGTCGAACTTCTTGATGTTGCCCGGGTTGACGCGGACCGCGGCGCAGCCCGCCTCGATCGCGGCGAACACGTACTTGGGCTGGAAGTGGATGTCGGCGATGACCGGGATCTGCGACTTGCGGGCGATGGTCGCGAGCGCGTCGGCGTCGTCCTGGGTGGGACAGGCGACCCGGACGATCTGGCAGCCGGACGCGGTCAGCTCGGCGATCTGCTGGAGCGTGGCGCCGATGTCCGAGGTGCGGGTCGTCGTCATGGACTGCACCGAGACGGGAGCACCGCCGCCGACCGCCACCGGCCCGACCTGGATCTGCCGCGACGCGCGCCGCTCGGCGATCGGCCGGGCCGGTACCTCGGGGACGCCCAAGGAAATGGCGGTCATGGTCTCACTCCCGGTTTCCGTTGACCGTCTCGCGCATGGCCCGCAGGGACTCCTTCAGGGACCCCATGGTGGCCAGCACGGCGGTGGGCTCGTAGCCGCAGTGCGCCATGCAGTTGGCGCAGCGCGGGTCCTTGCCGCGGCCGTACTTGTCCCAGTCGGTCTCCTCGATCAGTTCGCGGTACGTCGGGACGTAGCCGTCGCTCATCAGATAGCAGGGGCGCTGCCAGCCGAAGAGGGAGTAGTTGGGGATCGCCCAGGCGGTGCAGGGGAAGTCGACCTTGCCCTCCAGGAAGTCCAGGAAGAGCGGCGAGTGGTTGAGCCGCCAGCGGCGCCGGTTGCCGCCGGAGAAGGCCTTCTTGAACAGTTCGCGGGTCTGCTCCACGCCGAGGAAGTGCTCCTGGTCGGGGGCCTTCTCGTAGGCGTAGGCGGGCGAGATCATCATCTCGTCGACCTTGAGCTCGTCGTTGAGGAAGTTGAGCACCTCGACGACGGTCTGCGGGGTGTCGGTGTTGAAGAAGGTGGAGTTGGTGGTGACCCGGAAGCCGCGCCGCTGGGCCTCCTTGATCGCTTCCACCGCCTCGTCGAAGACGCCTTCCTTGGCCACCGACTCGTCGTGCCGCTCGCGCAGTCCGTCGATGTGCACGGCGAAAGCGAAGTAGGGCGAGGGGGTGAACTTGTCGATCTTCTTGCGCAGCAGCATGGCGTTGGTGCAGAGGAAGACGTACTTCCGCTTGGCCACCAACTGCCGGACGATCTCATCGATCTGAGGGTGCATCAGGGGCTCGCCGCCGGCGATCGACACCATCGGCGCGCCGGACTCCAGCACCGCGCCCACCGCCTGGGCGACCGGCATGCGCTGCTTGAGCACCCCTGCCGGATGCTGGATCTTGCCGCAGCCCTCGCACTTGAGATTGCAGGCGAACAGCGGCTCCAGCTCGACGATCAGCGGGAACTTGTCACGCCTGCGGATCTTCTGTTCGGCCAGGTATGTAGCAACCTTGATGGACTGGCGAAGCGGCATGGCCATCTGGCTCACCTCCGGGGGAGCAGCAAAGAACGGTGCCATTCGAAGAAAGCGGGAAGCACTGAGCGAAGAACGCGGAAAGCTGATATTCCACCGCGCAACGTACCGATCCGGACGAGTTCGTGTTCTGGGGCGTCCACGACCACCCGTACGGCCGCAACCGGGCGCTCGCCCGCCCGTACGGCACTCAGGAGCGTCGCGGCCGACTCCATGTCGACCGCGATGGCGCCGGTCGCGCGCAGCGAGGCGCGCTCGGCGCCGCGCACGACGTGGTCGGAGCCGGTGAGCGGCCCGGTGTGCACGGTGCGGCCGGGAACGGCCCGCACCAGCTCCTTGACCAGCAGTTCGGTGCCCACGCACGGCGTGCTGCCGTGCGGGTCCCGGGTCTCCTCGGCGACGACGAGGTCGCCGGGGTGCATACCGGGTGCCAGGCCCGCGCAGAAGCCGGTGGCGAGCACCGCGGCGTCGGCGAGCACCGGGCCGGACAGGACCCGGGTGACCGAGCGCTCGGCGGCCCTCGGCCCCATCCCGGTGCGCAGGACGGTGACCGGCCCGCCGGCACCGCCGCGGTCGCCCATGCGCAGGGCCAGGTGCTCGATGCCGAGGGCGCAGGCGATCAGCAGCGGAGCCGGAGCGGGCTTGGCCGTCATCAGCCCCCCTCGGCCTCGGTGCGGGGTTCGGCGAAGGGGTCGCCGTTGACGTACCGGCCGAGCGCGGTCAGCGGGAAGACCAGCCGGTACAGGTGGTAGTTGATGGAGAAGTCCCAGGGGAAGCCGGTGCCGGTGAAGTGGGGCTCGTCCCAGGAGCCGTCCTCGCGCTGGGAGACCGTGAGCCACTCGATACCGCGCCTCACGGCCTTGGCGTCCTGCTCCCCCGCGGCCAGCAGGGCGAGCAGCGCCCAGGCGGTCTGCGAGGGGGTGGACTCGCCGCGCCCGCCCCAGCCGCGGATGTCCCGGTAGGAGCGCAGGTCCTCGCCCCAGCCGCCGTCGTCGTTCTGTACGGACTCCAGCCAGGTCACGGCCCGCCGGATCGCCGGGTGGGAGCCGGGCAGTCCGGCCGCGGTCAGGGCGGGCACCACCGATCCGGTGCCGTAGATGTAGTTGACGCCCCAGCGCCCGAACCACGCGCCGTCCGGCTCCTGTTCGGCCAGCAGCCACCGGATGCCGCGCAGGGTGCGGGGGTCGTGGGCGAGGCCCTCGACGGCGAGCATCTCGACGACGTGCGCGGTGACGTCCGCCGAGGGCGGGTCGATGACCTCCCCGAAGTCGCAGAACGGCAGCCGGTTGGGGAGCCGGCTGGTGTTGTCGACGTCGAAGGCGCCCCACGCGCCGTTGCGGGACTGCATGCCGAGGTTCCAGCGCACGGCCCGGCCGACGGCCCGGTCCAGGCGTTCGGGGTCGTGGTGGCGGACCCTGCGCAGGGCGAGGACGACCTCGGCGGTGTCGTCGATGTCGGGGTAGTTGTCGTTGTGGAACTCGAACGCCCAGCCGCCGGGCGGCAGTCCGGGCCGCTTCACGGCCCAGTCGCCGGGCCGGACGATCTCCTCGCCGAGCATCCAGTCGGCGGCCTTGACCAGTTGGGGATGGTCGGCGGGCACCCCGGCGTCGGCCAGCGCGATGGTCGCCAGACAGGTGTCCCACACCGGCGACTGACAGGCCTCGATCATGCGGGCGCCGTCCGCGCGCCACACGGCGAACCGGTCCAGCGAGGCCAGGCCCTCGCGCATCACCGGGTGCTTCAGGTCGTAGCCGAGCAGGTGCAGCGCGATCAGCGAGTACACGGCCGGGGGCTGGATACCGCCCCAGCAGCCGTCGTTCTCCTGCCGCTCGATGATCCAGCGGGCGGCGGTGTTCATCGCCGCCGTGCGCAGCCGGCGCGGGGCGACCTTGCGCAGCGCGTGCAGCGTACGGTCCAGGCGCTGGAAGGCGCCGTCCCAACTGACCGGCGGGGCCAGGGGCTTGGGCGGGCTGGGCCGCGCGGGATCGGTGTGCAGCTCGTCGAGCGGGAAGGGCGCGGGGCGCACCGGGCGCTTGGCCGAGACGACGGTCAGCGGGACGATGGTCTGCCGGGCCCAGCAGCCGAAGTCGTAGATGTTCAGCGGCACCCACGAGGGCAGGTAGATGATCTCCGGCGGGAGTTCGGGCAGGTCCTCCCACTTCCACCAGCCGAACAGGGCCAGCCAGATCCGGGTGAAGACGCGGGCCGCGGCGATCCCGCCGCGCTCGCGGACCCAGGCGGAGGCCTTCGCCATGTGGGGTGCGTCGGGGGCGTCTCCGGCCAGCCGCAGGGCGACGTACGCCTCGATGGTGGCGGACAGCTCGCCCGGTCCGCCGTAGAACGTGGCCCAGGTGCCGTCCTCGCGCTGCTCACCGCGGATGAACAGGGCGGCCGCTCGGGTGGTGGGCTCGTCGAGGATCCCCAGGAACTGGCGCAGCAGCAGGTCCTCGGCGTCCATGGTGACGTTGGTCTCCAGGTCGCCCTTCCACCAGCCCTCTTCGTCCTGCCGGGCCAGCAGGTGGTCGGTCGCGCGCCGCATCGCGCGTTCGGCGGCGTCGAGCACCCCGGCCGCCCCGGGGGTGGTGCTGTGTGTCCGTGTGGCCGCGGCAGCGTGGGGCTGCAGGGCCCCGGTGCTTCCGTCGGTCGTCGCTGTCATGGCTTCCCCTTCACTGCAGTCGTGCTGATGGTGCGTCTGCCGTGGGTCCGCCGTCGGCCGGCGGGCGCATCGGGTGCGCCCGCCGCCGGCGACCAAGCGAGGTCTGTTCAGCCGATAGTGATCATCTCTTCCGTACGACGACGAAGTCCGCGAGCGCCGAGAACTGCTCCCGGACCCGCTCGGGCATGCCGACGGCGTCCAGCGCCTGGAGGGCGAGGGCGTGCTGGTGACGGGCCTCGGAGGCGGTCCAGTCACGGCCGCCCGCCTCCTCGATGAGCGCGGCGCGGGCGGCGAACTCCGCCTCGGAGAAGCTCGCGAAGTCGCTGCTCTTGGCGTCGGCGGCGAGCAGCTCGCCGAGGTGCTCCGAAGCGGACCCGCCGGCCGCGAGCGCGGCGACGACGGGCAGGGACTTCTTGCGCTGGCGCAGGTCGCTCCAGGTCTGCTTACCGGTGGCCTCGGGGTCGCCCCAGATGCCGAGGAGGTCGTCGACGGCCTGGAAGGCGAGGCCGAGGTGGTGGCCGTACCTCTCCAGGTGGTCGGCGGTGCGGTCGTCGGCACCGCCGAGCACGGCGCCGACGGAACAGGCGCAGGCCAGCAGGGCACCGGTCTTGTTGCCCTCCATCTCCAGGCACTCCGCGACGCTGACGCGGTCGCGGTGCTCGTAGGAGATGTCCTGGGCCTGGCCGTCGATCAGGGCCCGGGTCGCGGAGGTCAGGCGGCGGGTGGCGCGGGCGGCCTCGGCGGTGCCGAGCTCCAGCAGGACCTCGTTGGCGAGGGCGAACAGGGCGTCGCCGACCAGGATGGCCTGGGCGGGGCCGTGCACCTTCCAGACGGTCTCGCGGTGGCGGCGCCGCTCGTCGCCGTCCATCAGGTCGTCGTGCAGCAGCGAGAAGTTGTGGACCAGTTCGACGGCGACGGCACCGGGGACGCCCACCTCGGGGCGGGCGCCGGTGACCTCGGCGGACAGCACGGCCAGGGCGGGTCGCACGGCCTTGCCGCCGTCGCCGGCACTCGGCCTGCCCTCGGCGTCGATCCAGCCGAAGTGGTAGGCGGCGACGGTGTCCATGGGAGACGCCAGGCGGTCGATGGCCGCCCGCAGTACGGGGGTGGTCAGGGTCCGGCCGCGCTCCAGGAGGGTGGTCACGTCCACCGCGGTCTTGCGTTCGGCCGTGGAGGCCGGGGGCACAGTGGGCACAGGTTCTCCTCTTGTTGCGGTGCCGGAGGTGCGGGGACCTGCCGCGCGCTCATCGAGTCTCATGCCGCCTCCTCGAACTCGAAGAGGTGGCGGGGGCGGGGCCGGCCCAGGGCGCGCAGGGCGGCGTCCGCCGCACTGACACCGCTGCGGACCGCACTCTCCATCGTCGCGGGCCACCCAGTGGCGGTCCACGATCCGGCCAGGTACAGGCCGGGAGCCTTGGTGCGGGCGCCGGGCCTGAGCCGTCCGACGCCGGGGGTGGGGGCGAACGTGGCGGTGCGCTCGCGGGTCACGAAGAAGTCCAGCACCTCGGCACCGCGGGCGAGCGGCAGCAGCCGCTCCAGCTCGGGCAGGTAGCGCTCGCGCAGCACCGCCACCGGCTCGTCGATGTCGCGCCGCGCGGCCGACTGGGACAGCGCGAGGTACTGGCCCCGGCGCAGACCGGAGGCGTCGGTGCGGTCGAACACCCACTGCACGGGGGTGCCGAGGGCGGCGACGAACGGCGCGTCGAGCACCGTGCGGTCGTAGACGACATGGACGTTGAGGATCGGCGCGGTGCCGATCTCCAGCAGCCGCTCGGGGGCGTCGAGGGCGCCGGCGGGCAGCAGGTCGTGCGTCTCGCGCTGCGGTACGGCGAGGACGACGGCGTCCGCGCCGATGGTCTCGCCGGGAACCTGAACGCTCCAACGTCCGTTCTCGTGACGGGAGACGGAGGTGACGCGTGTACGGACCTCGGTACGCACGCCCGCGGAGTCGAGCGCCTTGCGGGCGAGCCGGTCGTGCAGTTCGCCCAGCGGGACATGCGCCCAGCCGATGTCGGCTGCGCCGGGGTCGGACAGCAGACCGGTCTTGAACACCATCGCGGCGAGCCCCAGGGAGGCGTCGCCCGCGACCGCGTTGAGGGTGGCGACCCCGACCAGGTCCCACAGGGCCTCGACGGCACGCGCCGACTGACCGTGCGAGGTCAGCCAGCTGCCGAAGTCCTGTGCGTCCAGGCTCGGATCGGTGAGGTCCAGGCCCTGGAGCGCGAGCGCGGCACGGCCGACCCGGGCGCGTTCGGTGAGCGAGAGATGCGGATACGTGGCGAGGCTGCGCCCCAGGTGGAGGGGGACGGGCAGCGCGTCGCGCCGCAGCCTGCCGAGCCGTCGGCCCTCGGGCCGGGCCACGTCGAGGACGGGCACGTCGAGCCGGTTCTGGAGCGGGGCGAGGGCGGTGCCCTCGATCCGGTCGAGGAACCACCGGTAGGCGGTGCAGCACCGCAGATAGACGTGCTGGCCGTTGTCGACGGTGAGGTCGCCGCGCTGGAAGGAGAAGGCCAGGCCGCCCAGTCTCGGCCTGCCTTCGAGCAGAGTGACGCGCATCCCCGCGTCGGCGAGCGCGAGCGCGGCGGTGATGCCTGCGAGCCCGCCGCCGACCACGACGGCGTCCTTTCCGGAGCCGTCGCCGAGGCCGGTGAGCGGCTCGTGCGGCCGCATGCCGTCGGTCATCGTGTGCCCTCCCCCGCGGAACCGCCGTGGTGGTTGAACGCTGCACGGCAGGCCGCTGCACTCAGGGACGCCGTCCGGTGGCGGAGGGTTGCGCACCGCTTGTGACCGGCGCGGCGGGCCGGTCCGTGCAGACCGGCGGCGTCACCTCGGCCCGGGCCGTCGCAGCTGCCGGGGCCGTCGCAGCTGCCGGGGCTGTCGGGGCCGTCCATCAGACCCGCCTCCTGACGGTCCGCGTGACATGGCGGGTGTCCAGTCCGGACAGTCCGCGCACGGCGACGTAGGCCTTCTCGCGGCCGGGCAGGGCGACGCGGCCGCGCAGCACGGCCTCGGGATCGCGCTCGATGCGGTCCAACAGCCGGCGGTAGATACCGGCCATGGCCGCGACGCACGCGCCGCTGCGCCGGTCGAGCATGGGCAGCAGCCGGTAGCCCTCGGCGAACAGGGCGCGGGCCCGGCGGACCTCGAAGTGCACGAGGCCGGCGAAGTCGGAGCCCTCGGGCGGGGTCGGCCCCCCGTCGAACCCTGCCGAGCAGCCGAACTTGGCGAGGTCGTCGGCGGGCAGATAGGTGCGCCCGTCCGCGGCGTCCTCGCGGACGTCCCGCAGGATGTTGGTGAGCTGGAGCGCGAGCCCGAGCGTGTCGGCGTACTCGGGTGCGCGTTCGGCGCCGCGCGCCCCCCGTTCGGTGCCGAACACCCCGAGCGAGAGCCGCCCGATGGCGCCCGCCACACAGCGGCAGTACACCTTCAGGTCGTCCCAGGTCTCATAGGCCTCGCCGCGTACGTCCATCAGCACGCCGTCGATCAGCTCGTCGAGGCCGTCGAGCGGGATCGGGAAGGACCGCGCGGCGTGGGTGAGGGCGACCGCGACGGGGTCGGTGTCGTCCTCGTCGACCGTGCCCGCGCGCAC
This sequence comes from Streptomyces sp. NPDC006458, assembly GCF_040612135.1. NCBI lineage: Bacteria > Bacillati > Actinomycetota > Actinomycetes > Kitasatosporales > Streptomycetaceae > Streptomyces > Streptomyces sp. NPDC006458. The sequence goes on from NZ_JBEXPR010000021.1 coordinate 85,670, forward strand.
CCGGGCCAGCATGGCGCGGGTGTCTTCCAGCCGGGCGGCCTTGACGTCGACGGCGAGCGCCCCGTCGCCGATGTCGTCGACCCGGCGGGAGAACGCGTACAGCGCGGACATCGCCCGGCGCTTGGACGTGGGCAGCAGGCGGATCCCGTAGGCGAAGTTACGGGCCTGCTGTCCGGTGACGGCCTCGCAGTAGCTGTAGGCGGCGAGTACCGGTGCGGACATGGGTGGTGGAGACTCCACGGCCCCGATCACCCCTTTCCTCGCAGAGTGACGCCCGCCTCGCGCAGCCGCTGGAGCTTGCCGGGTCTGGGCGGGCCGGGAAGTACGTCGTATTCGGCGGCGGCGATGGCGTCGAGTGCCGCCCTTCCCCCTGCCACGAACCCCGCGAGCAGCAGCCTCAGCCTGCCGTGGACGCTACCCACCAGGGGGGCGCCTTCAGTCAGCAGGTCGCGGGCTCGCTGACCTTCGAATGCGACCAGCGCGCGCACCGACGCGCCCGCGGATCGCGCGGCGAGGTCGGATTCCTGGACGTGGAAGCGCTTCATGTCCTCGGCCGGCAGATAGATCCGGTCGCGGCCGAGGTCCTCGGTGACGTCCTGGAGGTGCTCGACGATCTGCAGGGCGGTGCAGATCGCGTCGGAGCGGCGGACGCGCTCGGGGGTGGAGGTGCCGGTGACGGCGAGAACGAGCCGGCCGACGGGGTTGGCGGACAGCTCGCAGTAGGCGAGCAGGTCGTCGTAGGTCTCGTACCGGCTGACCAGCTGGTCCTGGCGGTTGGCGGCGATCAGGCCGAGAAAGGGTTCGGGGGTGAGCGCGTGACGGCGGACGGTCGGCCGCAGGCGGCGCAGCAGGGGGTGACGGGGTTCGCCGTCGAAGACGCGACGCAGGTCGGCCTCGAAGGCGTCGAGCATGATCACGCGGTCGTCGGCCCGGTCCGGGGCCACACCGAGCAGGCGGGCGTCGGCGCCGCCGGGGGCGAGGTCGCCGTCGCCGATGTCGTCGACGAGACGGGCGAAGCCGTATACGGCCATGAGGTCGGCGCGCCAGGCGCGGGGCAGGAAGAACGGGGCCACGGGGAAGTTCTCGGCCGCGGCCTTGGCGAGCGTGTCGCGCTCGGGGTCGCCGAGGCGTGTCGTGCGGGTTCCCGTCACCGCTCGCTGCCCTGGGCGGGGACGGCGCACGCCTCGCGGAGCTGGGGAGTTTCCGTAGCCATTGCCGTCACATCTCCCGTTCTACACTGCCGACCCAATACACACTATTTCGGACACGCCGCCCGGCGCTCGGCGCGGTGCCCTGTGGGGCGGTGTCGCGCATTATCGCCCCACTTGCCGTGATTGGGCACCGGTACAGCTTACGTTGTACAACGCGCTACGGACCGTGGGGGTGTCCTGCACATCACAAGACAACACCGATTGACGTCCAAGATTCCTGTCGGAAGCCGAAGTTGACAGTTCTTTTGCAGGTTGCCCGCACAGGCGGGCCCCACCGGAGCGAATCCAGCGGGGCCCTGTGCCGGCGGGTCACTTGCCGGTGAACTTCTCGTACTCCTTGAGCACCTCTTCGGTGGGGCCGTCCATGCGCAGCTCACCGCGCTCCAGCCACAGCACACGGTCGCAGGTGTCGCGGATCGACTTGTTGTTGTGGCTGACCAGGAAGACCGTGCCCGCCTGCTCGCGCAGCGCGCGGATGCGGGCCTCGGAGCGCTTCTGGAAGGAGCGGTCACCGGTGGCGAGGGCCTCGTCGATCATGAGGACGTCGTGGTCCTTGGCCGCGGCGATGGAGAACCGCAGCCGGGCCGCCATGCCGGAGGAGTAGGTGCGCATCGGCAGGGTGATGAAGTCGCCCTTCTCGTTGATGCCGGAGAAGTCGACGATCTCCTGGTAGCGCTCCCTGATCTGCTCCCGGGACATGCCCATGGCGAGGCCGCCGAGGACGACGTTGCGCTCGCCGGTGAGGTCGTTCATCAGGGCCGCGTTCACGCCGAGCAGGGAGGGCTGGCCGTCGGTGTAGACCTTGCCGCTCTCCGCGGGCAGCAGGCCGGCGATGGCCCGCAGCAGGGTGGACTTGCCGGAGCCGTTGGAGCCGATCAGTCCGACCGCCTCGCCCCGGTAGGCGACGAAGGACACGCCCTTGACGGCGTGCACCTTGCGCACGCCGCGCTCCGCGTTGCCGGAGCCCCGTCCGACTATGCGGCTCAGGGCCGCCGTCGCACTGCCCTTGCCGGTCTTGGCGCCGTTGACGCGGTAGACGATGTGCAGCTCGTCGGCGATGACGGTGGGGATGCGGGACTCAGCCACGGCCGTACCTCTCCTCAGCCTTCCAGAAGTACACGAAGCCGCCGACCGCGAACAGCACGGCCCAGCCGGCCGCGGCCGCCCACACGTGGTCGGGCAGGTTCTTCGAGCCGTAGCCGTCGATCAGCGCGAAGCGCATCAGGTCCATGTAGATCGCGGCCGGGTTCCACTGCAGGACCGTGGCGATCCACTGCGGCTTGTCGGCCAGCATGATCGGGATCGAGTACATGACGCCGGAGGCGTACATCCACGTCCGCATCACGAACGGCATCAGCTGCGCGAGGTCCGGGGTCTTCGCGCCGGCACGGGCCATGATCAGGGCGAGGCCGGTGTTGAAGAGGAACTGCAGGGCCAGCACCGGGAAGATCAGCAGCCAGGACAGGTCCGGGTAGCTGCCGAACGCGGCGGTCACCGCGACCAGCACGATCATCGAGAACAGCAGCTGCTGGAGCTGCTGGAGCGAGAAGGAGACCGGCAGCGCCGCGCGCGGGAAGTGCAGCGCGCGCACCAGGCCGAGATTGCCGGAGATCGCCCGCACGCCCGCCATCACCGAGCTCTGCGTGAAGGTGAACACGAACACGCCGGTGACCAGGAAGGGGATGTAGACGTCCCGGGACATGCCCCGGTCGGCCTCCAGGATGACACCGAAGATGAAGAAGTAGACGGCCGCGTTCAGCAGCGGCGTGACCACCTGCCACAGCTGGCCGAGCTTGGCCTGGCTGTACTGGGCGGTCAGCTTGGCCTGGGAGAACGCCAGGATGAAGTGGCGGCGGCCCCAGAGCCGGCGGACGTACTCGACGAGCGAGGGCCGGGCGCCGCTGACGGCCAGCCCGTACTTCTCGGCGAGCTGGGCCGCCGTCATGGACTCGTCGGGGGACGGAGCCGCGGTCACCGCGAGTCCTCCGTCCTGCGTGGTCTCACTCACTAGTGGAAACTTTCGTCTTCGATGTGCAGCCGGTCCGGGCGGGGCCGGGGCCCCGGGGCCCGGCCCCGGCGCTCCCAGGGTCGAGCTTGTCAGATGACCGGGGGCCGGCCGAGTCGGGTCAGCCGCCACACGGTACGCCACTTCATCGGCCTTCGGGGCCCGCAGGCCGTCGTCCAGCCTTCCCGGAATCCGCCAAACCACGCCTGGAGCGCGGACCGCGACGGACGGCGTACGAGGGTGAGCAGCAGCCACACCCCGAGGTACACCGGGATCAGGGGGGCGGGCAGATTGCGGCGGGCCAGCCAGACCCGGTTGCGGGCGACCATGCGGTGGTAGACCGCGTGCCGGGACGGGGCCGTCGTCGGGTGGTACAGCACCATGTCGGAGCGGTAGTCGATCATCCAGCCGGCGTCCAGGGCGCGCCAGGCCAGGTCGGTCTCCTCATGGGCGTAGAAGAACTCGTCGGGCAGCCCGCCGACCTCGGCGAACACCCGGGTGCGGACGGCGTTGGCGCCGCCCAGGAAGGTGGTGACCCGGGAGGAGCGCATCGGGTCGGACGCGCGCAGCCGGGGGACGTGGCGGCGCTGGGTGACGCCGGTCTCCGGGTCGGCGATCCGGAAGCTGATGATGCCGAGCCGCTCGTCGTCCGCGAAGGCACGGCGGCACAGTTCGGCCGTGTCGGTGCGGGCGAGCAGGCCGTCGTCGTCGAGGAAGAGCAGTATGTCGGCGTCGCGGCCGCCGGGGCCGAAGGCCTCGATGCCCACGTTGCGGCCGCCGGGGATGCCCAGGTTCTCGGGCAGCTCCACCGTGCGCACGCCCTCGGGGACGTCCGGGACGGGCGAGCCGTTGCCGACGACGACGACGTCGACCGGGCCGCCGTCCTGCTTGGCGACCGAGTCGAGCAGCGCTCGCAGTTCGTCGGGGCGGTTGCCCATGGTGATGATCACCGCGCCGACCTTCACCGGGGCGCTCACTTCAGCCTGCTGGAGGCGAGGATGGACACCAGGTGCAGCAGCGTCTGCACGAGCGCGATGCCGGCCATCACCGCTACGCCGAGCCGCGTGAAGAACAGGTCGCCGCGTACCTGGTCGGCGATCGCCAGGACCAGGATCACCAGCGAGGCCTCGATGCCGAGGATGAGCCGGTGGAACTTCAGCGCGGCGGCCGCCCGGCGGGCCAGCGCCATGCCGGAGGAGCGCATCTCCGCGGCCGCCTCCTGCACCGGCGGCTTGCCGGCCTGGTGGCGGGCGACGCCGACCAGGTCGGTCTCGGCCTTGATCAGGATCGCGCCGAGCGCGGCGAGGGTGCCGAGGAACGCCCACAGCCAGTCCGCCCCGCCGCCGCCCCACAGATCGGCGGCGCGCAGACCGAAGCCGACGAGGACCGCGGCGTCGGTGAGGTAGGCGCCGACCCGGTCCAGGTAGACGCCGTTGAGCGAGTACATCTTCTTCCAGCGCGCGATCTCGCCGTCGACGCAGTCCAGCAGCAGATACATCTGGACGCACAGCACGCCGAGGACCGCGCCCGCGATGCCCGGCACCAGCAGGGCCGGGGCCGCGAGCACGCCGAAGACGGTCATCAGGTACGTGAGCTGGTTGGGCGTGACCCTGGTGTTCACCAGGTAGCGGTCGACCCGCAGGGACACCTCACGCATGTAGAGGCGTCCCATCCAGTGCTCACCGCTGCGCCGGTCCTTGACCCCAGCGGGGTGGACGACCGGACGGAGTTCAGCTACCGATGGCCTTGACATAGTCGGCGTAGATGTCCTTGATCTGGTCGGTTGTCAGGTCGAGGTGTTCGAGGATCGTGTAACGGCCGGGCCGGGTCTGGGGGGCGAACTCCACGACCCCGACGAACTCCTCGGGCGTGAAGCCGATCTCCTCCGGGAGGACGGGAAGCCCGTGGCGGCGCAGTACCCCGGCCATGTAGGCCGACTCCTCGTGGGCCCCGCGCAGGTACATCGCGAAGGCCGCACCCAGGCCGCACTGCTCGCCGTGGGCGGCCGCCCTCCTGGGATACAGCAGGTCGAAGGCGTGGTTGATCTCGTGGCAGGCGCCGGAGGACGGGCGGGTGTCGCCCGACACCGACATGGCGATGCCGCTGAGCACCAGCGCCTCGGCCAGCACCTGGAGGAAGGCGGTGTCCGCGATGGTGCCGGGGTGGCGCAGTACGGCCTCACCGGCCTGCCGGGCGATGGCGGCGGCCAGGCCGTCGATCTTCTCGCCGTTGACCCGGTGGGCCAGCTCCCAGTCGGCGATCGCCGAGATGTTCGACACGGCGTCGCCGATACCGGCCCGCACGAAGCGCACCGGGGTCTCGCGGATGACGTCCAGGTCGATCACGACCGCGATCGGGTTCGGCACACCGTACGAGCCGCGGCCCGCGTCGTTGTCGAGGGTCGCAACGGGTGAGCACAGGCCGTCGTGCGCGAGGTTGGTCGGCACGGCGACCAGCGGCAGGCCGACGCGCGCCGCGGCGAACTTGGCGCAGTCGATGATCTTGCCGCCGCCGAGTCCGACGACCGCGTCGTAGTGGCCGGCCCTGATGTCGGTGGCCAGCCGCACGGCGTCGTCGAGCGTGCCGCCGCCGACCTCGTACCAGCTGGCGCCGGGCAGCGCGGGCCGGATCCGCTCGCGCAGCCGGGCGCCGGAGCCGCCGCTGACGGCGACGGCGAGCTTGCCGGAGTGCGAGATCCGCTCGTCGGCGAGCACACTGCCGAGGTCGTCGAGGGCGCCTGGGCGGATGTCGACGACGACGGGTGAGGGAATCAGCCTGGTCAGTACCGGCACGCGATCTCCCGTCCCCGGGCGAGATCCTCGTGGTTGTCGATCTCCACCCAGTCGACCTGGCCGATCGGCGCGACGTCGATCTTGAATCCCCGGTTCACGAGCTCCTGGTAGCCGTGCTCGTAGAACTGCTGCGGGTCGGTCTCCCACACCGTCTTCAGCGCGTCGACCAGCTCGGGGGCGGCCTCGCCCTCGATGAGGGTGACGCCGATGTACTCACCGGTGGCCTCGGCGGGGTCCATCAGCTTGGTGATCTTCCGCACGCCCTGGCCGGGGTCGACGACGACCTTCATCTCCTCGTCCGCGAGGGACTTCACGGTGTCCAGGGCCAGGATGATGCGACGGCCCTCGCCGCGGGCGGCCAGCAGTGTCTTCTCGACGGAGACCGGGTGGACGGTGTCGCCGTTGGCGAGGATCACGCCGTCCTTGAGGGCGTCACGGCCGCACCACAGGGAGTAGGCGTTGTTCCACTCCTCGGCCTTGTCGTTGTCGATGAGGGTGAGCGTGAGGCCGTACTTGGCCTCCAGCGCCGCCTTGCGCGCGTACACGGCCTCCTTGCGGTAGCCGACGATGACCGCGACCTCGGTCAGACCGATCTCGGCGAAGTTGCCGAGGGTCAGGTCCAGGACCGTGGGCTCGCCCTCTATGCCCGCGGGCCCCACCGGCACCAGCGCCTTGGGCAGGGTGTCGGTGTAGGGGCGCAGACGCCGTCCGGCGCCGGCCGCCAGCACGAGGCCGATCATGCGGGTTCTCCTTCGTCGTGTACGGCGGGCGCGCCCCCCAGATGGGAGGCGACCCAGAAGCGGATGCTCTCGACGAGCACCACCAGGGCGACGGCCACGGCCAGGGCCGTGAGCGCGACCGTGAACTGCGCGCCGGTGAGCAGCGCGGCCAGCACGGCGACGAGCAGCGTCCGCCCTTCCTGCCCCCCGATGGCGCGCACCAGCCAGGCCGGGGGCGCGCCGGCGTCTCCGCGGATGCGGTACACCGTGTCGTAGTGATGGTAGGCGACCGCCGCCACCAGGCCGAAAGCCGCTGGGAGGGCTCCGTTCACCGCGGCTTTGCTCGCCAGCGCGAGGACGGTGCCGTACTCGGCGGCCCGGAAGAGCGGCGGGACGAGCCAGTCGAGGGCGCCCGTGAGGGGGCGGGCGGCGGTGACGGCGAGCGCGGAGAAGGCGACGTAGAACACGGCGCCGAACACGGGCAGCCAGCTGCCGTACGGGGCGAGGCTCGCGGTGAGCACGACGGCGGCGGTGCCCATCAGCGCGGAGACCACCGGGGTGCGCAAGGGGATCGCGACACGGCTCAGCAACTGGGCGAGCGGGCCGTTGTCCGCGAGGTCCGCCAGTGCCTTGGCCGCCCGGTCGGTGCGCTCGGCCCTGCGGGTCAGCGACCGCAGCACCCGGCCCGCAGTGGTGTAGGTCGCCGCGAACGCGCACCCGACGAGCAGCGCGTAGAAGGTGATCCGAGGGGTCGTGGCCGCTGTCAGCACCGCGATCATCGCCCAGCGCTCACCGATCGGCAGGACGATCATGCGGCGCACCCACACCGTCCAGCCGACGCTGTCGAGCTTGTCGGAGAGGGCGGCGGTGGGGCTGGTGTTGGCGGTGGCGTCGTGGTTGGCCTCGTTGAAGGAGAAGTCGACCACGTGCCGGCAGGTCTGGAGGATCATCGCGCCGAGCGCGAGGGCCCAGACGTCGTCGCCGCCGCGGGCCGCGCCGAGGGCGAGACCCGCGTAGTAGGCGTACTCCTTGGCCCGGTCGAAGGTAGCGTCCAGCCAGGCGCCGAGCGTGGAGTACTGCAGGGAGTAGCGGGCGAGCTGGCCGTCGGTGCAGTCCAGCACGAAGGAGAAGATCAGCAGGACGCCCGCCGCGACGAACCCGCCGCGGGTGCCGGTGGCCGCGCAGCCGGCCGCGATCAGCGCGGTGAGCAGCGAGGCGGTGGTGACCTGGTTGGGGGTCAGACCGCGGCGGGCGCACCAGCGGGCGATGTAGCGGGAGTAGGGACTGATGCAGTACGTGGTGAAGAAGCCGTCGCGGGCCTTCACCGCCGACTTCAGGCGTACGGCTTCGTCGTCCACGGCGGTGACGGCCTGCCGGGCCTCGTTGCGGGCCTGCGGGTCGGCCGGGACGGTGGCGACGAGGCTGCCCAGCTCGGGGCGGTGCACGGCGGAGCCGTCCGCGTCCAGGGCGGTGACCAGCCGGTCGGCGAGGCCGGCGACGGCGACCGCGCCGCCGCTCGGGGCGCTCTCCACGGTCAGGACCCGGCCGAGGGCCTGGCGGCCGGCCGGCTGGGCGGTGACGGCACCGGGGATCGCGGCGAGCGGGAAGCGCGGGTCGGTCAGGCCGAGACGCAGCGCGTGGAGATGGCCGACGAAGGCGGGGTCGACGACCGCGACCCGCCGGTCGGCCGGCACCTGCTCCAGGAGGGTCGCGGCGTCGTCGGCGCCGGACGCCACGCGGACGTCGAAGCCGAGGGACCGCAGATCGTCCTCGATCGACGATCCGGGGACCGGCTGACCGGTGAGGATGGCGGTCGGCAACCGAACTCACTCCCTGGGGTGCCGGCGCCTCCGCGCCGGTCGTGTACATGTTGGCGGCGCCCCTTGGCTGGACCAGGCGGGCGGCGTGTCGGCAGAGGCTATCGGATGATGGGAAAGCCGTGTTCACCGGCCGTTCATGGTCCGGTCGACACGGTCTGCTCGTGACCTCTGTCGCGATCATCATCGGTGATGGGATGCCAGGCAGACAAAATCACGGCCCCAGAAAGGGCATTCGAGACATACGGCCGTCCGGGCGAACGCGGCGGAGCCGTTCCCCGCTTCGGGGTCGGCTTAGGGTGGGCGACCATGACATGGCTGATCACCGGCGGTGCCGGATACATCGGGGCGCATGTGGCACGGGCCATGGCCGGTGCCGGGGAGCGCGTCGTGGCGCTGGACGACCTCTCGGCGGGCGTCCCGGCACGGCTGCCGGACGGCGTGCCGCTCGTGGCGGGCTCGCTGCTGGACCCGGCCCTGCTGCGGCAGGTGTTCGCCGAGCACGAGGTGACCGGGGTGGTGCACCTCGCGGCCCGCAAGCAGGTGGCGGAGTCGGTCGCGCGGCCGGCCTGGTACTACGCGGAGAACGTGGGCGGTCTGGCCACCCTCCTTCAAGCCGTCGCCGACGCCGGGATCGGCCGGTTCGTCTTCTCCTCCTCCGCGGCCGTCTACGGCACCCCGGACGTGGATCTCATCACCGAGGACACCCCGTGCGCGCCGGTGAACCCCTACGGCGAGACCAAACTGGCCGGTGAGTGGCTGGTCAGGGCCGCGGGCCGGGCGCACGGCATCGCGACGGTGTGTCTGCGCTACTTCAACGTGGCGGGGACGGCCGCGCCCGAGCTGGCCGACACAGGTGTGTTCAACATCGTCCCGATGGTCTTCGACCGGCTCACCCGCGACGAGGCCCCGCGGATCTTCGGCGGCGACTATCCGACGCCGGACGGCACCTGTGTGCGCGACTACATCCATGTGGCCGACCTCGCCGAGGCCCATCTCGCGGCGGCCCGGCATCTGAACGCCGTCGGCTCCTCGGGCGACCTCACGGTGAACATCGGCCGCGGCGAGGGCGTCTCCGTGCGCGAGCTGGTCACGCTGATCGGCGAGGTGACGGAGGACGCCCGCGCGCCCGTCGTCGAGGGCCGCCGCCCCGGTGACGCGCCCCGCGCGGTCGCCTCGGCCGCCCGCGCCGCGAAGGAGCTCGGCTGGAGCGCGCGGTACGGCCTCACCGAGATGGTCGAGTCGGCATGGCAGGGGTGGCGGCTGCACCAGGGCCGGTGACGTCCTGCGCGGAGTTCAGAGTCCGGGCATCGACGCCTGGGCGGCGGCCCGGGTGCGGCCGGGGCCGCCGGCCTCCGGAACCACGGGACGGCCGCACCGGGGACCGATGACGCCCGGCGGGTCGCGGCCGCATCACGCCCGGTGACCGCACCGCTCTGACCTGCGGTTCGTTTCCGCAGGTCAGAGCACATGACAACGGTGTTCAGTGCCGCGTTGCCGGATACCCCCCACCCGTAGTTCACTGTGATCCCGGTCCGATCGCAGGAGGGCGGTTCCCATGGGGGCTGGGCATGACCACGGGCATGCGCACGGGCGCACCGAGCCCGGCGGTACGGCGACCGCGGCGTACCGCGGGCGGCTGAGGGTCGCGCTCGCGATCACGCTCGGTGTGATGGTGACCGAGATCGTCGGCGGCATGCTCGCCGACTCTCTGGCGCTGATCGCGGACGCCGCGCACATGGCGACCGACGCGCTCGGGCTCGGCATGGCCCTGCTGGCGATCCACTTCGCGAGCCTGCCGCCGACGGCCAGACGCACCTTCGGCTACGCCCGCGCCGAGATCCTCGCGGCGCTGGCCAACTGTCTGCTGCTGCTCGGCGTCGGCGGCTACGTCCTCTACGAGGCGATCCAGCGGTTCATCACGCCGGCCGGCACCGAGGGCGGCGTGACGATCGTCTTCGCGCTGGTGGGCCTCGCCGCGAACATGGTCTCCCTCACGCTGCTGATGCGGGGCAGCAAGGACAGCCTGAACGTGCGCGGCGCGTTCCTGGAGGTCGCGGCGGACGCGCTGGGCTCGGTCGCGGTGCTGATCTCGGCCACGGTGATCCTCACCACCGGCTGGGAGGCGGCGGACCCGATCGCCTCGCTGGTCATCGGTCTGATGATCGTCCCGCGCACCCTGCGGCTGCTGCGCGAGACCCTGGACGTACTGCTGGAGTCGGCTCCCCGAGGCGTCGACATGGCCGAGGTGCGCGAGCACATCCTGGCGCTGGACGGGGTGGAGGACGTGCACGACCTGCACGCCTGGACGATCACCTCGGGGATGCCGGTGCTGTCGGTGCACGTGGTGGTGCGCGAGGACGTCCTCAGTGCGATCGGGCACGAGAAGATGCTGCACGAGCTCCAGGGCTGCCTCGGCGACCACTTCGACGTGGAGCACTGCACCTTCCAGCTGGAGCCGGGCGGCCACGCGGAGCACGAGGCCCGGCTGTGCCACTGAACTCGAGGGGTGCCGCGGTGGTTGCGGCACGCGCCCCTGGGCATGATCGTTCATCGGGCCCCTCATTCCGGCGTACCGAGGACAGGTAGTGCCGAAAGCGCCGGTTTCGTACGGCAGACTGGGGCGCGAGGACCGAAGCGAAGGATGGGTATGGCGATCACACCTGCCACCACGACGCAGCAGGCGTCGGAGGGCACCGCGGAAGCTATCTTGCTGGAACTCGTCGACGAGGACGGCGTGACGATCGGCACCGCGGAGAAGCTCGCCGCCCATCAGGCGCCGGGGCAACTGCACCGCGCGTTCTCGGTGTTCCTCTTCGACGACCGCGGGCGGCTGCTGCTCCAGCAGCGGGCGCTCGGCAAGTACCACTCCCCCGGCGTGTGGTCCAACACCTGCTGCGGCCACCCCTACCCCGGCGAGGCGCCCTTCGCCGCCGCGGCCCGGCGCACCTTCGAGGAGCTCGGCGCCTCACCGGCGCTGCTGGCGGAGGCGGGCACGGTCCGCTACAACCACCCGGACCCGGCCTCGGGTCTGGTGGAGCAGGAGTACAACCACCTCTTCGTCGGCCTGGTGCAGGCCCCGCTGCGGCCGGATGCGAGGGAGGTCGGCGACACGGCCTTCGTGACGCCCGCGGAACTCGCCGAGCGGCATGCGAAGGACCGGTTCTCCGCCTGGTTCATGACCGTGCTGGACGCCGCCCGCCCCGCGATCCGCGAGCTGACGGGCGACGCCCCCGGCTGGTGAGGCCGGCATCGGCCCCGAGGTCTTGGTCCCGGTCGTCGGGTCCGGACCTCAGGGCCGTCCCGGGGGTTTGAGCGGGAGGGCGGCCCAGATCACCTTGCCGCCGCTCGCGGTGTGCTCCACGTCGCACACCCCGCCCGCCTCCCGCGTGATCTCCCGCACGAGCAGCAGTCCCCGCCCGCCCGTCTGGCCGTGGTCGGCCTCCAGGGCGGTCGGGCGGTAGGGGTGGCTGTCCTCGACGGACACCCGCACCCACTCCGCGCCGACGGCGACCTCCACGGCCAGCACCGGCGACAGCAGAGCGGCGTGCCGCACGGCGTTGGTCACCAGCTCCGAGACGATCAGCAGGAGTCCCTGGACGAGGTCGTCCGAGGCGGGCACGCCTTGCCGGTACAACAGGTCCCGCACGGCGTGCCGCGCCTGCGGGACCGAGGCTTCCACGGCCGGGGCCGTGAACCGCCAGACACCTTCGTACGGCAGCGGGTCCGCAGGGCCCGCCTGAAGGGGTGCGTCCGCGTCACCTTCTGGGCGTGGACCGGGCCCGCACCCATGGGTCTCCATCGTCCGGTCGCCACCCTCGCGCTCGATTGTCACCACACGTCGAGTGTTGGTAATGAGTCGGTCCGGACCGGATGACTGAACACAAGTCAGCGACTATCGAGCGTTTCTGACCATTGGCGTATGACACGGTCAGTTGTGGGACTGCTCCTGCCCCCCTCGTGCCGCCTTCGGGAACTATTCGGGTTGTACGGGTTTGACGGCGCGCTCGCCCTCTTTGCCGGGGGTTCTCCCCCGAGGATCGTGATCAGCCCCACAGAGGCACGCCAGGGGGTCCGGGTTAGCATCCGGCGCATGGAGCCCCAGCTGCTGCACAGCGTGACCGATTCCGTCGCCACGGTCGTCATCCACCACCCGGCCAAGCGCAACGCCATGACCGCCGCGATGTGGGCCGCGCTGCCGCCGCTGCTCGACACGCTGGCCGCCGACCCGGGCGTACGGGCGCTGGTGCTGACCGGCGAGGGCGGCACCTTCTGCGCGGGCGCCGACATCTCCACGCTCCAGGGTTCGCCCCGTGCGGCGCAGGAGCTCGCGGTGCGGGCCGAGGAGGCACTGGCCGCCTTCCCCCGGCCCACGCTCGCCGCGGTCCAGGGGCACTGTGTGGGCGGCGGCTCGCAGCTGGCCGCCGCCTGCGATCTGCGGTTCGCCGAGGAGGGCGCCCTGTTCGGGGTGACCCCGGCGAAGCTCGGCATCGTCTACCCGGCCTCCTCCACCCGTCGGCTGGTGTCGCTGACCGGGCCCGCCACCGCCAAGTACCTCTTGTTCTCCGGTGAGTTGATCGACACCGCGCGGGCGCTGCGCACCGGCCTGGTGGACGAGGTGCTGTCCGAGGGCGAACTCGGCAAGCGGGTCGCGGAGTTCACCCGGATCCTGGTGACGCGCTCCCAGCTGACGCAGGCCGCGGCCAAGGAGTTCGCCGACGGCCGCTCCGACCGCGACGAGCACTGGGCCGCGCGGGCCCGCGAGAGCACGGAGGCCGCCGAGGGGGTCGCCGCGTTCCTGGAGCGCAGGAAGCCGCGGTTCACCTGGACGACCTCGGGCTGACGCGCCCCGCGTCAGGTCAGCACGAAACGGCTCCTGCCGCGGAACTCCTCGACGAGACGCGCGGGCGCCTTGTGCGGGGAGCCCGCGTCGTAGGGCGGCTGCGGGTCGTACTCCGTCACCAGCTGGACGGCCTGGGCGTGTTCGTCGCCCGCGATCCGGCCCACCAGGGCGAGGCCCATGTCGATGCCGGAGGAGACTCCGGCCGCGGTGACGTACTTGCCGTCGAAGACGACCCGCTCGCCGGTGGACTCGGCGCCGAACCCCGACAGGTACTCCAGCGCGAGCCAGTGCGAGGTCGCGCGGCGGCCCTTCAGCAGTCCGGCGGCGGCCAGCAGCAGGGAGCCGGTGCACACGGACGTCGTCCAGGTGCTGGTGGCGTCCACCGCGCGCAGCCAGTCCAGCAGAGCCGCGTTGTCCATCTGCGGTGTCTGTCCGGGGCCGCCCGGTACGACGACGATGTCCGGGTCCGGCACCTCGGCGAGCGTGCGGTCGGCGACCAGGGCGAGGTTCCCGGTGTCGGTGCGGACCGGGCCGGTGTGCTCGGCGACGAAGACCAGTTCGGCGTCCGGCAGCCGGACGAGGGTCTCGTAGGGGCCGACGGCGTCGAGGGCGGTGAAGCGGTCGTAGAGGACGATCGCGATCTGCACGGGGTGTCCCTTCACTCGATTCGGTGGTTTGTCCTGGGGTGTTCACCGGCGGCCCTGTGCCGGGCGGAAGCGACGCCGGTACTCGGCGGGCGCGGTCCCGAGGGCGCGCACGAAGGCGCGGCGCATGGCCTCCGGGGTTCCGTAGCCGCTGGCGCGGGAGATCTCCTCGACACCGTCACCGGTGTCCTCCAGCAGCCGACGGGCGTGTTCGAGCCGCACCCGGTCCACGTACCGGCCGGGGGTGAGCCCGGTCTCGGCGCGGAACGCCCGGGCGAAGTGGCGCGGGGAGAGCCGGGCGCGGGCGGCGAGCGTCTCGACGGACAGATCGCCGCCGGGGTTCTCGGTGATCCACTGCTGGACGTCGCGCAGCGGCTCGCGCGCCGCCGTCTGGGCCGCCAACTGGGCGCTGAACTGGGCCTGGTTGCCCGGCCGGCGCAGGAACACCACCAGATACCGGGCGACGGTGAGCGCGACCTTCCGGCCGAGGTCCTCCTCCACCAGGGCCAGGGCCAGGTCGATGCCCGCGGTGACACCGGCCGAGGTGCACACATGTGCGTCCCGTACGTAGATCGGGTCGGCGTCGACCTCGATCTCCGGGTGGTCGCGGGCCAGTTTCCCGCAGTACGCCCAGTGGGTGGTGGCCCGGCGGCCGTCCAGCAGCCCGGCCTCGGCCAGCAGGATCGCGCCCGTGCACACGGACACCAGACGCCGGGCGCGCGGGCCGCGGCGGCGCAGCCAGTCGACGAGCCGCGGGTCCGCCGCTCGGGTGCCCCGGCCGCCCGGCACCAGCAGCAGATCCGGCTCGTCCGCGTCCGCCAGGGCCATGTCCGGCACCAGGGTCAGCCCGCTGGAGGTGCGCACGGGACCGCCGTCCAGCGAGGCCGTACGAATCGTGTACGCGCCCGGCACACACCCCTCGGCGCCCGCGAAGACCTCCACGGGACCGGTGACATCGAGGCTCTGGACGTCGTCGAAGAGGACGACGAGCACGGTTCGCTGCGCCATGTCCTCGATTCTTCGGCGGCCCGGCGATGGCCGCAATGACGAGCACCCCACCTTTCCTGCCATGAGGGTGGTGGCGTGCCCACATCCCCCGCTGTCGGTGCCACCTGCCACAATTGCCGCGCAACCCGAAGTGGAGAAGGCGGTACGCGATCGTGACGACACCCCTGGCAGCGTCCATCGAAGGCAGGATCGCCGAGGAACTCGGCGTACGGGAGCGGCAGGTCAAGGCTGCGGTGGAACTGCTCGACGGCGGTTCGACGGTGCCCTTCATCGCCCGGTACCGCAAGGAAGCCACCGAGATGCTCGACGACGCGCAGCTGCGCACGCTCGAGGAGCGGCTGCGCTATCTGCGGGAGCTGGAGGAGCGCCGCACGGCGATCCTGGAGTCGGTGCGTGAGCAGGGCAAGCTCACCGACGAGCTGGAGGCGCAGATCCGGGGGGCCGAGACCAAGGCGCGCCTGGAGGACATCTACCTGCCCTACAAGCCGAAGCGGCGCACCAAGGCGCAGATCGCCCGCGAGGCCGGTCTGGAGCCGCTGGCCGAGGGCCTGCTCGGCGACCCGGGCGTGGATCCGCTGGCCGCCGCCGCGGCCTTCGTCGACGCCGACAAGGGCGTCGCCGACCCGCAGGCCGCGCTGGACGGCGCCCGCGCGATCCTCACCGAGCGGTTCTCCGAGGACGCCGACCTGATCGGCGAGCTGCGCGAGCGCATGTGGGTGCGCGGGCGGCTGGCCGCCAAGGTGCGCGAGGGCAAGGAGGAGGCGGGCGCGAAGTTCGCCGACTACTTCGACTTCGCCGAGCCGTTCACCGCGCTGCCCTCGCACCGCGTCCTGGCGATGCTGCGCGGTGAGAAGGAGGAGGTCCTCGATCTCGTCCTGGAGCCGGAGGAGGCCACCGAGGGTCCCTCCTCGTACGAGGCGATCGTCGCGGGCCGGTTCGGCATCGGCCAGCACGGCCGCCCCGGCGACAAGTGGCTCACGGACACGGTCCGCTGGGCCTGGCGCACCCGCATCCTCGTCCACCTCGGCATCGACATGCGGCTGCGGCTGCGCACGGCCGCCGAGGACGAGGCGGTCGGCGTGTTCGCCGCCAACCTGCGCGATCTGCTGCTCGCCGCCCCGGCCGGCACCCGCGCGACGCTGGGCCTGGACCCGGGTTTCCGTACGGGTGTGAAGGTCGCGGTCGTCGACGCCACCGGCAAGGTCGTCGCCACGGACGTCATCCACCCGCACGTGCCGGCCAACCGCTGGGACGAGGCGATCGCCAAGCTGGCACGGCTGGCGAAGGAGCACGCCGTCGAGCTGGTCGCGATCGGCAACGGCACGGCGTCCCGCGAGACCGACAAGCTCGCCGGTGACCTCATCACCCGGCACCCCGAGCTGCAGCTGACCAAGGTGATGGTCTCCGAGGCCGGCGCCTCGGTGTACTCCGCGTCGGCGTTCGCCTCGCAGGAGCTGCCCGACATGGACGTGTCGCTGCGCGGCGCCGTCTCGATCGCCCGCCGGCTCCAGGACCCGCTGGCCGAGCTGGTGAAGATCGACCCGAAGTCGATCGGCGTCGGCCAGTACCAGCACGACCTGTCCGAGGTGAAGCTGTCGCGCTCGCTGGACGCGGTGGTCGAGGACTGTGTGAACGGCGTCGGCGTGGACGTCAACACCGCCTCCGCGCCGCTGCTCTCGCGCGTGTCCGGCATCTCCTCCGGCCTCGCCGAGAACATCGTGGCGCACCGCGACACCAACGGCCCGTTCCGCTCGCGCTCGGAGCTGAAGAAGGTGGCGCGGCTCGGCCCCAAGGCGTACGAGCAGTGCGCGGGCTTCCTGCGTATCCGGGGCGGGGACGACCCGCTGGACGCCTCCAGCGTGCACCCCGAGGCGTACCCGGTGGTCCGGCGGATGGTGAAGACCGCCGGTCAGGAGGTAGCCGCGCTGATCGGCAACACCTCGGTGCTGCGCTCGCTGAAGCCGACGGAGTTCGTCGACGAGACCTTCGGTCTGCCGACCGTCAGCGACATCCTGAAGGAGCTGGAGAAGCCGGGGCGCGACCCGCGTCCGGCCTTCAAGACGGCCACCTTCAAGGAGGGCGTGGAGAAGATCTCCGACCTCGCCTCCGGGATGGTGCTGGAGGGAGTCGTCACCAACGTGGCCGCGTTCGGCGCGTTCGTCGACGTCGGTGTCCACCAGGACGGGCTGGTGCACGTCTCGGCCATGTCGAAGACGTTCGTGAAGGACCCGCGGGACGTGGTCAAGCCGGGTGACATCGTCAAGGTGAAGGTCCTCGACGTGGACATCCCGCGCAAGCGGATCTCCCTGACGCTGCGGCTGGACGACGAGGCGGCACCGCAGGGCGGCCAGCCCTCCGGCGCCGGCCGCCAGCAGCGCGGCGGAGGCCGGCCGCCGCAGCAGCGGCAGGGTCGCGGCGGGGGCGGAGGCGGAGGCTCCCGCCAAACGCCGCCACCGACCAACAGCGCGATGGCGGACGCGCTGCGCAAGGCGGGACTGCTGGACCCGAAGAAGGGCAAGCGCTGATCCGATCGGCCCGGCATCCCCGGGCCGGGGTGCCGCCGGGCCGGGGTGACCGGCCGGGGTCGCGCCTGACCGGGATAACGCCGGACCGGGGGCGCCCGGGCGGGGGCGACGCCGAGCCCGGGCGGCCGGACCGGGATGACCCCGAGCCGGGGACGGCCGGACGGGGCCCGGGCCGGGG
The DNA here is from genome assembly GCF_040612135.1 of Streptomyces sp. NPDC006458. Taxonomy (NCBI): domain Bacteria; kingdom Bacillati; phylum Actinomycetota; class Actinomycetes; order Kitasatosporales; family Streptomycetaceae; genus Streptomyces; species Streptomyces sp. NPDC006458. The sequence continues at coordinate 103,412 of NZ_JBEXPR010000021.1, forward strand.
CGCTCCCTGACGCTGCGGCTAGACGACGAGGCGGCACCGCAGGGCGGCCAGCCCTCCGGCGGCGGCCGGCAGCAGCGGCAGGGTCGCGGCGGGGGCGGAGGCGGAGGCTCCCGCCAAACGCCGCCACCGGCCAACAGCGCGATGGCGGACGCGCTGCGCAAGGCGGGACTGCTGGACCCGAAGAAGGGCAAGCGCTGATCCGATCGGCCCGGCATCCCCGGGCCGGGGCGACGCCGAGCCCGGGCGGCCGGGACGGGATGACCCCGAGCCGGGGCCGCCTGGCCGGGATAACGCCGGACCGGGGTTACGCCAGGCGCCGCGGCGCAGCCGGGCCTGCCGGGCCGAGCCTGGCGGGTCGGGCCTGGCGGGTCGGGCCTGGCGGGTCGGTCGCCGGTCGGTGCGGGGATGTCCGGGCGCCGAGGGGGTGGGGCGTTGGGCCGAGTGCAGCAGTCGCGGCGGACGGGTGGGCGGGGGCGGGGTGAAGCTGGACCTCCCGTCGTCCCCCTTCCGGAGTGACCGATGCAGTTCCAGCGCTCTGCCCGTGGCCGCTCCCGGCCGGCCGCCGTCTCCCTGATCGCGGTCTGTCTGGCCCTGGTCTCCCCCGCTGCCGCGCAGGCCGCCGCGCATCCCGAACCGCCGTACGGCGACGCCGGGTTGCAGCGGCGGCTGGAGGATCTCGTCCAAGCGCCGGGCGGCCCGCCCGGGGTCATCGCCGTACTGCGCGACGGCGGACGCACCCGGGTGGTGCGGGCCGGGGTGGCTGACCTGGAGACCGGCCGGAGGCCCCAGCCGCAGGACCATATGCGCATCGCCAGCACGGCCAAGGCGTTCAGCGGAGCGGTGGCCCTGTCCCTCGTGCAGCTCGGCGACCTGGGGCTCGACGACACCCTGGGCGAACGCCTCCCCCAGCTGCCGCGGGCATGGAGCGCGGTGACGCTGCGCCAGCTGCTCAACCACACCAGCGGCCTGCCGGACTACTCGCAGAGCCCCGGCTTCCTCTCCCTGCTGTTCGCCGACCCACACCACCTGTTCGACTCGCGCAGGCTGCTCGACTTCGTCGCCGACCAGCCGCTGCGGTTCCCGCCGGGCAGCCGGTACCAGTACTCGAACTCCGACAACATCGCGGTCGCGCTGATGGCGGAGGCCGTCACCGGGACGCGCTACGAGCGGCTGCTCGCGGAACTGGTGTACCGCCCGCTGGGCCTGCGCCGGACGAGCCTGCCGCAGGGGTTCCGGATGCCGCGGCCCTATCTGCACGGCTACGACACGAGCCCGCCCCCGCCCCCCGAGGACGTCAGCGAGCTGATCAGCATGTCCGGCGTGTGGGCGTCGGGCGGCATCGTCTCGACGCCCGCCGACATGACCCGGTTCGTACGGGGCTACGCCGGAGGGCGGCTGTACGGCCCGGCCGTCGTACGGGAGCAGCGGCGCTGGGTCATCGGCGGCGCGTCGGAGCCCGCCGGGCCCGGCCGCAACGACGCCGGGCTGGCCATCTTCCGGTACACCACCCGCTGCGGGGTGGTGCTCGGGCACACCGGCAACACCGCCGGGTACACCCAGCTGATCGCGGCCACGCCCGACGGACGCCGGTCGCTGACGTTCTCGACGACCAGCCAGATCAACCAGGCCCAGACCCCGGATCTGCTGCGCCGGCTGCGGGCCGTGCAGGAGGACTTCGTCTGCGCCCTGCTGAAGGGCAAGCCGTAGGGGCTCCCCCGGGGCCGGACAGGCCCGCGGACCGGCCCTAGCGTTCCGTCACCTTGCCGTCGGCGACCTCCAGGTGGCGGGTGACGTGCACGGCGTCGAGCATCCGGCGGTCGTGGGTGACCAGCAGCAGGGTGCCCTCGTAGGCGTCGAGAGCGGACTCCAGCTGCTCGATGGCGGGCAGGTCGAGATGGTTGGTGGGCTCGTCGAGGACGAGGAGGTTGACGCCCCTGCCCTGGAGCAGGGCGAGGGCCGCCCGGGTGCGTTCGCCGGGTGACAGGGTGGCGGCCGGGCGCATCACGTGCTCCGCCTTCAGGCCGAACTTGGCCAGGAGGGTGCGGACCTCGACCGGCTCGGTGTCCGGCACGGCCGCGCAGAACGCGTCCAGCAGCGCCTCGGTGCCGTGGAACAGTTTGCGGGCCTGGTCCACCTCGCCCACCAGGACACCCGAGCCGAGGGCCGCGTGCCCCGCGTCGAGGGGGACGCGGCCCAGCAGCGCGCCGAGCAGGGTGGACTTGCCCGCGCCGTTCGCCCCGGTCACGGCGACGCGGTCGGCCCAGTCGATCTGGAGGGAGACCGGGCCGAAGGTGAAGCCGCCGCGACGGACCTCGGCGTCCCGCAGCGTCGCGACGACCGCCCCGGAGCGCGGCGCCGAGGCGATCTCCATGCGCAGCTCCCACTCCTTGCGGGGCTCCTCGACGACGTCCAGGCGTTCGATCATGCGCTGGGTCTGGCGCGCCTTCGCGGCCTGCTTCTCGCTGGCCTCGCTGCGGAACTTGCGGCCGATCTTGTCGTTGTCGTTGCCCGCCTTGCGCCGGGCGTTCTTCACGCCCTTGTCCATCCAGCCCCGCTGCATCTGCGCGCGGTCCTGGAGGGCGGCCTTCTTGTCGGCGTACTCCTCGTAGTCGTCGCGGGCGTGCCGGCGGGCCGTCTCGCGTTCCTCCAGGTAGGCGTCGTAGCCGCCGCCGTAGAGGTTGATCTGCCGCTGGGCGAGGTCGAGTTCGAGGACCTTGGTGACCGTGCGGGTGAGGAACTCACGGTCGTGGCTGACGACGACGGTGCCCGCGCGCAGGCCGGTGACGAACCGCTCCAGGCGTTCCAGGCCCTCCAGGTCCAGATCGTTGGTGGGCTCGTCCAGCAGGAAGACGTCGTAGCGGGAGAGCAGGAGGGAGGCGAGGCCCGCGCGGGCCGCCTGACCGCCGGACAGCGCGGTCATCGGCTGGTCCAGGTCGACGGCGAGGCCCAGGGAGTCGGCGACTTCCTCCGCGCGTTCGTCGAGGTCGGCGCCGCCGAGGCCGAGCCAGCGCTCCAGGCTCGCCGCGTAGGCGTCGTCCGCGCCGGGGGTGCCGTCGACCAGGCCCTGGGTGGCCTCGTCCATCACGCGCTGGGCCTCTGCGACGCCCGTGCGGCGGGCCAGGAACGCCCGGACCGTCTCGCCCGGGCGGCGGTCCGGCTCCTGCGGGAGGTGGCCGACCGCGGCGGTGGGCGGGGAGAGGCGGAGTTCGCCCTGTTCCGGCGCGGTGAGTCCGGCGAGCAGGCGCAGCAGGGTGGACTTGCCCGCGCCGTTGGCGCCGACCAGGCCGATCACGTCCCCGGGTGCGACGACCAGGTCGAGGTCCGTGAAGAGGGCGCGGTCGCCGTGTCCGGCGGCGAGGTTCTTGGCGACGAGGGTGGCAGTCATCAGGGGGCCGATCCTAATGGGCGGCGCCGGAGGGTCCGTCCGCCGTGCGCGACAGCGCCGCGACCAGTACGTTCCCCGCGGTGCGGGCCACCACGAACGCCTCGCCGCGCACCGTCCCGGTATCCAGCGCGATGCGGTGCGGGCCGGGCTCCAGTACGCCGTCGAAGATCTCGTACGTGTGCGTGCGGTGGAGCCGGTCCAGGCGGTACGCCGTGACGCGGACCCGGCAGGACGAGCCGACCTCGACGCCGAGGTGGCCGTCCGCCGCCTCCAGCCGGTTCAGGCGGCGCCGCGTCACCGGACCGCGGTCCAGGGCCTGCTCGATCTGGGCGACCAGGAGGGGGACGACGGGGGCCAGGCCGTCCACGTAGGCCACGTCGACCCCGGCCCGGTCGAAGGCGGCGCGTACGGCGGCGCGCTCCGGCTCGCCGACGGCGCGGCCGAAGGCGACGGCGCCGTAGGCGCTCAGTTCCTCGGCGGGGACGTGCTCGGCGTCCCGGGTGATGTCGGCGCCGATGCCGATGCCGCGCAGGGCCGCCGCGAGCTTGGCCAGGACGGCCACGCGGGCGCCGATGAGCAGGACGCGGCGGCGGTCGCCGGTGTGCGTCAGGGCGTCCAGGGCCGCGCGGTACTCCTCGCCGGCGAAGCGGAACGGGCCGATGCCGTGATACCCGTTCCGCTCCAGGTCGGCCTCCGGTTCGGTCTGCCAGGCGAAGTCCCGCCAGACGTAGTCCTCGCCGTCGCGCTCGATCACCGCGGTGACCGCGCCGCAGGCCAGGTCCGCGCACTCGGGGCAGCCGTAGATCACGTACCTGCCGCCGGGCAGCGGGGCGGATGCCTCCGGCTCCAGCAGGAGTGCGCGGACCTGCGCGGTGAAGATCGCGGGCGGCACGTCGGAGGCGAGCGGGGACACCGCGTCCAGGTCGGACAGCTGGAACAGCAGCGGACGGCCGTCGACGATGAAGTCCACGAAGTCCCTGTGCAGTTGATAGGCGCCGTCGGGAAGGACGCCACCGGCACGGATCGCGGGGGCGAGGGCGAAGGTCGCGTGGGCGGCGGGCATGGGGGGAGTGTTCCCAGCAAAAGGGTTGCCGAGACGGGAAGCCGCCGACGCCGGACACTGCGGCTGCTGACTGGCGGGCCTGCCGATCGGCATGCATCCGCGGAGGGGGAGCAGGGCTCTCGAGAAATCACTTCGGGCGGTACGCGTGCGGGAGAAGGGGCCGCGAAACGGGGGAAAGCCGCGCACGAAGCGCACCACGTTTCGGCCGGATGGCGTTCGTGTGACACCGGGCCCCGTGGACAGCCTCTCCCGCCCAGGGCCTGAATAGGCTCCGAACAGACCACGTGATCCTACGACTTGGAGCTTGCGTGCACCGCAGAATCATCGCACCGGGCGCGCTGACGGCGGCCGTCCTCCTGCTGGCGATCCCGGCATCGGCGACCGCCTTCACCCCCGGCGCACCGGGCATCGGAGACCCCTACTACCCGGACTACGGCAACGGCGGATACGACGTCTCCCACTACGACCTCCGGCTGAAGTACCAGCCGGGCACGGACGAACTGGAAGGCACGGCGACCCTCCTGGCCCGCACCACCCAGGACCTGAAGCGGTTCAACCTGGACTTCCTGCTGGACGTCAGCGAGGTCCGGGTCAACGGCGGCAAGGCCGCGTTCACCACCTCGGGCGAACACGAGCTGGAGATCACGCCGAGAACGCCGCTGCCCAAGGGCGCGTCCGTGACCGTGGTGGTGCGCTACAAGGGCGTGCCGTCGACGAAGCGGGCGTACGGCTTCACCAGCTGGCACCGCACCCCGGACGGCGGCGTCGGCGCCAACGAGCCCGAGGCGGCCTGGTGGTGGTTCCCGAGCAACGACCACCCGCTGGACAAGGCCACGTACGACGTGTCGGTGCTGGTGCCGGACGGTACCCAGGCGATCTCCAACGGCCGTCTGCAGTCGAGCAGTTCGCGACTGGGCTGGACCCGCTGGAACTGGCGCTCCGACAAGCCGCAGGCCACGTATCTGGCCACGCTCGCGGTGGGCGAGTTCGACCTGTCCACCGGGACCACCGAGAGCGGCATCCCCTTCGTCAACGCCTACAGCAAGGACCTCGGGGAGAACTACGGGGCCGCACGGGCGAGTGTCGAGCGGACGGGTGAGATCGCCGACTGGCTGGTCGAGTACTTCGGGCCGTATCCGTACAACGCGCTGGGCGGCTATGTGCCCAACACGAACACCGGGTACGCGCTGGAGACCCAGACCCGGCCGTTCTACAGCCCGCGCCAGTTCGCGAACGGGTCGAACACCTCCGTGGTCGTGCACGAGCTGGCCCACCAGTGGTACGGCGACCTCGTGTCGGTGGCCGGCTGGAAGGACATCTGGATCAACGAGGGCTTCGCGCGGTACGCGCAGTGGCTGTGGTCCGAGCACGAGGGCGAGGGGACGACGCAGGAGATCGCCGACTACGTGTACGCCTCGCGCCCGGCCGACGACCCGTTCTGGACGGTGAAGCCAGGCGACCCGGGGCCGGACAACCAGTTCCACATCGCCGTCTACGACCGGGGCGCGCTGGCCCTCCAGGCGCTGCGCAACCGGATCGGCGACGAGGCGTTCTTCGCCGTCCTCAAGGGCTGGCCGCAGCGGTACGCGTACGGCAACGCGACGGTCGCGGACTTCGTGGCCTACGCCGAGCAGGTGTCCGGACAGGACCTGGACGCGCTGTTCGACACCTGGCTCTACCAGCCGCAGAAGCCCACGACACCCGCGGCCCGCGCCACCGCGGTCGCCCGCCCCTCGGCCCCCGCGCCCGCGCAGCCCAAGTCCTGGAAGAAGATCACCGCGACGAACGACGTGCACGACCACTGAGTTCGGCCGACGGTACCGCTCGGGCGTACGCCCCCCGCGTCGCCGCGTATCGCACGCTGCGGCGCGGGGGTTCGCCTGCGAGGCGGCTGCCTAGGAGGTCCGTTGCAGGTCGGCCGGCGGTTCGCCCACCAGGCTGCCCGCCAGGCGCCCGGCCAGGTCCGGGACGTGGAGGCGCAGTTCCGCCTCGGCGGCGGCGCGGTCCGCGTCGAGGCGGGCCGTGGACTCGGCGAGGAATGCGTCCCGTTCGCGCAGGGCGTCGGCGCGGGCGCCCGCGATGAGGGCGGCTCCCTGTTCGCGGGCCTGCTGGCGGAGGCGGGCGGCGTCGTGGCGGGCGGCGGCGAGCAGCGTGAGGGCTTCCTCGCGCGTGGCCTCGGCCTGGGCGCGGATCTGCTCGGCCTCGCGGTCAGCTCCGTCCGTGGCCCGCTCGCGTTCCTCCAGGACGTGGTTCATGCGGCGCAGGAGCCGTGCCGTGGCGGCGTAGCAGCACGTGAAGAGCAGCAGCGCGACGATCAGCTCGGGGAGGCGAGGGTTCAGCGGTCCGATGTTCCACGGAATCAGCTCCATGCCGATGTCCTACCCACTCACCGGTGCGAGCCGCTGACCTTTCACGTCAATCCTGACCGAAACGCGACACCCTGAGCTCGCGGCGCCCTGAGGTCGCAGCGCCCCCGCGCGGGTCAGGCTTCGTGGTCGTAGACGGTCACCGGGACACCCCGCCCCACCAACCGCTCGTCGATCAGCGGCTCGACTCTGGACCACTTGCCTCCCGCCAGACCACAGCCGATCCGCGGCATGTGCACCGACGCACCGAGTTCGAGCGCGTGACCGGCGAGCCGGTCCAGGGCGGTGTCCATCGCCTCGTAGCGGACCGGGACGCCCTTGCTTCCTGTGCGGATGCCGTGCTGGCCGACCATGTTGGCCACCCAGACGTACCGGTCGACCTGGACGAGCTGGACCGCGCCGAGGGCGAAGTCGTTGCTCGCGCGCTCGCGGTGCCAGGCGCGGTACGCGGCCTCCGGCTGCGGCCAGCGGCGGGAGAGGGCGAGGACGAAGCCCTTGCCCCAGCCGCCGATGTCGTTGCAGACATGGGCGATGATCTTCACGCCCTTGACGGACGGGAGGGTGGCGTCGCCTCTGAGGTATGTGATCCCCGACATGACGCCACCGTAGGCGAGGCCACTGACAGTGGCCTCGGGCCGTGTCTCACATCGTGGTCCGGTTGACAGTCACAGGTGTCACAGCGACTGGTGTGACAGCGATACTGCTCGACATGACGACGGACGCCGGGGAGCCGGCCCTCACCATCGACGAGCTGGCCGCGCGCGCGGGCGTCACGGTGCGCACGGTGCGGTTCTACGGCACCAAGGGCCTGCTGCCGCCCCCGGCGATCGGTCCGCGCCGGGTGGGCCACTACGGTCCGGGGCATCTTGCGCGACTGGCGCTGATCGAGGAGCTCCAGCGCCAGGGCATGACACTGGCCGCGATCGAGCGTCATCTCAGCACGCTGCCGCCCGGCCTGAGCGCGCACGACCTGGCCATCCACCGGGCCGTGGTGGCCTCCTGGGCCCCGGAGACGGTGGAGTCGGTGTCCCGGGAGGACCTGGCGCGGCTGGCCGGCCGGGAGCTCGGCGACGAGGACATGGACCGGCTGGTGGCGCTGGACGTGCTCGCCCGCGAGGACGACGGCCGCTTCCGGGTGGACGCCGGTCTGCTGCGGCTCGGCGTGGAGATGCTCGACGTGCCGCTGTCGCAGGAGACCGTCCTGGCCGCGCGCACCGCGCTGATCGCACACTCGCGGGCGGCGGCGGGCGAACTGTCGCGGCTCCTGCGGGAGGCGGTCGCCGAACGCGCCCCGCAGGAGGTCAGAACACTGTCCGCGCACATGCATCCGCTGGTCGTACAGGCTCTGCTGACGGTGTTTCAGCGGTCGCTGCGGGAGGAGCTGCGCGCGTGGCTCAGCGAGCCGGGCGCGTGAGCCCGCCGGCCGTTCAGCAGCGCGGGATCGGCTTGCTGTACGAGGTGGAGCTCGGCGTCGCCACATAGTGGTCGGCGACGTAGTGGCCGTTGTCGAGACGGTCCCACACCGAGGACGTGCCGACCCGGGTACCGGCCCGCTGGCAGGTGACCCAGGCGAGTCCGCCGCCCGGCAGGGTGCCGACGGCCGCGTAGCCGCTGCCGGGGCCGCTGCGCTCGGTCAGGCCGCCGGAGGCGGTGGCCTGGTAGGGATAGGCGCAGCGCGGCAGCGGGGCGCTGTAGCCTGTGCCGGACGGGGTGTCGACGTAGTGGTCGGTGACGTACTGGCCGCTGCTGAGCTTGTTCCAGACGCTGGTGGTGCCGACCTTGGTGCCGGGTGTCTGGCAGACGACCCTGACCGTGGCGCCGGGGGCGTAGGTGGCGGCCACCGGGTAGCTCGTGCCGGGGCCGGTGCGGGCGTTGAGCGGGGTCGCGCTGGTCACCTTGTAGGGGTGGGCGACCGTGGCGACGGGCGCGTCGAGGCGATCGTTGTCGATGTTGATCGTGACGCCGCCGTACGTCTCGTCGTGGCTGCCCCGGTACTGCTTGGCGCGCTGGTGGCGGGCCCACTTGGAGTCGGCGATGTTCGCCCAGCCCTTGAGGGAGTCGACCCCGTCGTAGCGGGCGATCCACAGGGCGTCGGGGCGGGCGTAGGCGGTGGAGGTGTAGACGTCGGAGAGCTGCCCGGCGCCGAGGTTGAGGTTCATGTAGACGCCGGAGACCCAGCCGACGCGGTGCAACTCCTTGGTCCAGGCGGAGAGATAGGTGAGGACGGCGGTGCGGCAGGTGCTGTCGGTCTGGCTGTAGTGCTCGATGTCGTTGTAGAGGGCGCTGCCGGGCAGCATGCCGAGGGTCTTGGCCGCCTTGACGGCCTCGGTCGCGGCGGCGGTGCCCTGGGAGCGGGCGGTGGCCGGGGTCCTGCTGATCTTGGCGTCGGTGGGACGGGCGCCGCAGGGCGGTTGCAGCCCCTTGTGTATGGGCAGCAGCCGCCACTTCAGCCGGGACACCGAGGCCACCCAGGAGGGCGTCAGCTCGGGCTGCTGACAGGTGCGGTTGACACCGGAGACGTAGACGCCGACGGCGCGGTACGGCGAGGCGTTCCACGCCTTGATCGAGCTCAGCGGCTGGGCGGTGCACGCGTCGAAGGCGAGGCCGGAGTAGCGGGTCGCGGTCGCGCCCGCCGGGTAGGTGACGGGAGTTGCCGGTTCGGCGGAGGCGGTGGGGGCGGCCACCAGAACGGCGGCCGGGCCCAGGACGCAGACGGCGAAGACGGCGGTGAGTCTTCGCATCGCAGGGCGCAGATGCGACATGACGGCCCCCCAGGGCGCGCGATGGAGTTTGGCCTCAGAGTTGGCCTTTGTCCGTTCGGCGGCAAGAGGTCGTACCGTCCTGTTCCAGCCCTATTACGGAGTTGATGCGCAGAGCCTGTCGTCTGGATCGGGTCGGCAGACCCGCGACGCCGACATGGTCCGAACGACAGGAGGCCCCGGCGGGGTGGTCGCCGGGGCCGCGGTGGTGCGTCGCGTCAGCGCGCGTCGGTGAAGGTCTCGCCCCTCTCGGCCTTCTCGACGAGCAGCGCGGGCGGGGTGAACCGGTCGCCGTAGCGCTCGGCGAGTTCCCGCGCGCGGGCCACGAAGCCGGGCAGGCCACCCGCGTAGCCGTTGACGTACTGGAGCACCCCGCCGGTCCAGCCGGGGAAGCCGATGCCCAGGATCGAGCCGATGTTGGCGTCAGCGACGGAGGTCAGCACGCCCTCCTCCAGCAGCCGGACGGTGTCGAGGGCCTCCGCGAAGAGCATCCGTTCCTGCATGTCGCGGAACGGGATCCCGGCTTCGGACTTGCCGAAGTGCTCGCGCAGGCCCGGCCACAGGCCCGCGCGCCTGCCGTCCTCGCCGTACTCGTAGAAGCCGGCGCCGCCGCTGCGGCCGGGGCGGCCGAACTCGTCGACCATGCGGTCGATCACCGCGTCGGCGGGGTGGGCCTGCCAGGTGCCGCCGGCCTCCTCGACCGCGCGCCGCGACTCCTTGCGGATCTTGCGCGGCAGCGTCAGCGTCAACTCGTCCATCAGGGAGAGCACCTTGGCCGGGTAGCCGGCCTGCGCGGCCGCCTGCTCCACGGAGGCGGGCTCGATGCCCTCGCCGACCATCGCGACACCCTCGTTGATGAAGTGGCCGATGACACGGGAGGTGAAGAAGCCGCGCGAGTCGTTGACGACGATCGGCGTCTTGTTGATCTGGCGGACCAGGTCGAAGGCGCGGGCGAGCGCCTCGTCGCCGGTGCGCTCGCCCTTGATGATCTCGACGAGCGGCATCTTGTCGACGGGCGAGAAGAAGTGCAGCCCGATGAAGTCGTCCTGGCGCTCCACGCCCTCGGCGAGCGCGGTGATCGGCAGGGTGGAGGTGTTGGAGCACAGCAGCGCGTCGGGCTCGACGACGTCCTGGATCTCCTGGAACACCTTGTGCTTGAGGGCGGTGTCCTCGAACACGGCCTCGATGACGGCGTCGCAGCCCGCGAGGTCGGCGGCCTCGGCGGTGGGCGTGATGCGGGCGAGGAGGGCGTCGGCCTTCTCCTGGGTGGTGCGGCCCTTGGCGACGGCCTTGGCGCAGAGCTTCTCGGAGTAGTTCCTGCCCTTGGCGGCGGCCTCGGCGGTGACGTCCTTGAGGACGACCTCGATGCCCGCGCGGGCGCAGGAGTAGGCGATGCCCGCGCCCATCATGCCGGCGCCGAGGACGGCGACCTTGCGGACCTGGCGGGGCTCGACGCCCTTGGGCCGGTTGGCGCCGGAGTTGACGGCCTGGAGGTCGAAGAAGAACGCCTGGATCATGTTCTTCGAGGTCTGCCCGGCGGCCAGCTCCACGAAGTAGCGGGCCTCGATCACCTGGGCGGTCTCGAAGTCGACCTGGGCGCCCTCGACGGCCGCGGCGAGGATGTTGCGCGGGGCCGGATAGGGGGCGCCGGCCGTCTGCTTGCGCAGGGTGGCCGGGAAGGCGGGGAGGTTGGCGGCGAACTTCGGGTTGGCCGGGGTGCCGCCCGGGATGCGGTAGCCGGGCACGTCCCAGGGCTGCTTGGCCTCGGGGTTGGCGTCGATGAACGCGCGCGCCTTGGCGAGCAGTTCCTCCCGCGAGGAGGCGACCTCGTGGACGAGGCCGTTCTCCTGGGCGCGCCGGGCGTTGTACTGGGTGCCCTGGAGGAGGACCTTCAGCAGGGCGTCGGCGATGCCGAGCAGGCGGACGGTGCGGGCGACGCCGCCGCCTCCGGGGAGCAGGCCGAGGGTGACCTCGGGGCAGCCGATCCTGGTGCCGGGCGTGTCGAGGGCGACCCGGTGGTGGCAGGCCAGGGAGAGCTCGTAACCGCCGCCCAGGGCGGCGCCGTTGATCGCCGCGACGACCGGCTTGCCGAGGGTCTCGATGCGGCGCAGGTGGCGCTTGATCTCCAGGCCGCCGTCGAACAGCTGCTGCGCGGTCTCGGGCGTGACCCGGATGAGGTCGCGCAGGTCGCCGCCGGCGAAGAAGGTCTTCTTGGCCGAGGTGAGGATGACACCGCGGATGGAGTCCTTCTCGGCTTCCAGGCGGTCGGCGGTCGCGGCCAGCGAGGCGCGGAAGGCCGCGTTCATGGTGTTGGCGGACTGGTCGGGGTCGTCGAGGACGAGGGTGACGACGCCGGTGTCGTCCTGTTCCCAGCGGATGGTCGTGGACTCAGTGCTCATGGGGAGGTCGCTCCGTAGGAATCCGTCGGGAAGGGGTCAGAGACGCTCGATGATCGTGGCGATGCCCATGCCGCCGCCGACGCAGAGCGTGGCGAGGCCGTAGCGCTTGTCCTGGCGCTCCAGCTCGTCGATCAGGGAGCCGAGGATCATCGCGCCGGTGGCGCCGAGCGGGTGGCCGAGCGCGATGGCGCCGCCGTTGACGTTGACCTTGTCCAGCGAGAGGCCCATGTCCTTCACGAAGCGCAGGACGACCGCGGCGAACGCCTCGTTGATCTCGACCAGGTCGATGTCGTCGATGGTCAGGCCCGCCTTGGCGAGTGCCTTGCGGGTGGCGGGGGCCGGGCCGGTGAGCATGATGGTGGGCTCGGAGCCGGAGACGGCGGCCGACACGATCCGCGCGCGCGGGGTGAGGCCGTAGCGCTCGCCGACCTCCTTGGAGCCGATGGCTACGAGGGAGGCGCCGTCGACGATGCCGGAGGAGTTGCCGGCGTGGTGGACGTGGTCGATCTTCTCGACCCAGTGGTACTTCTGCAGGGCGACGGCGTCGAAGCCGCCGAGCTCGCCGATGTCCGCGAAGGACGGCTTGAGCCCCGCCAGGGAGTCGGCGGTGGTGCCGGGGCGCGGGTGTTCGTCGTGGTCGAGGACGACCAGGCCGCTGCGGTCCCTGACCGGCACGACGGAGCGGTCGAAGCGGCCGTCCTTGACGGCGGCGGCCGCCCGCTCCTGGGACAGGGCCGCGTACTCGTCGACGTCGCGGCGGGTGAATCCCTCGATCGTGGCGATGAGGTCGGCGCCGATGCCCTGCGGCACGAAGTTGACCGCGAGGTTGGTCATCGGGTCGTTGAACCAGGCGCCGCCGTCGGAGGCCATCGGCACCCGGGACATGGACTCGACGCCGCCCGCGAGGACGAGGTCCTCCCAGCCGGAACGGACCTTGGCGGCGGCCAGGTTGACGGCTTCCAGGCCGGAGGCACAGAAGCGGTTCTCCTGCACGCCCGCGACCGTGTCCGGCAGCCCGGCGGCGATGGCCGCGATCCGGGCGATGTCGGAGCCCTGGTCGCCGACCGGGCCGACGACTCCGAGCACGATGTCGTCGACGGCGGCCGGGTCGAGGCCGGGGAAGCGGTCGCGGATCTCGTGGATGAGTCCGACGACCAGGTCGATGGGCTTCGTGCCGTGCAGGGCGCCGTTCGCCTTGCCGCGCCCGCGCGGGGTGCGGATCGCGTCGTACACGTACGCTTCGGTGCTCACGTGGAGGCCTTTCAACGAGGGTTTCGGGGCGCGGAGTGGTCGGTCGTCAGTCGCGGTACGTCCCAGTCCCGGGCCACGTCCGCGGTGTCGGCGCCGGGCAGGGCCGGGCCGCCGCGGACCGCGGTGGGGGTGGCGGAGAAGCGGGGCGCGGGGGCGGGCTGGGTGAGGCCGCCGTGGTCGGTGAAGGTGCCGCGGGCGGCGAGGTGGGGGTGGTGCGGGGCCTCGCGCAGCGACAGCACGGGCGCCACGCAGGCGTCGGAGCCCTCGAAGACGGCCGCCCACTCGTCCCGGGTACGGCTCTTGAACCGGGCGGCCACCGCCTCGCGCAGTTCGCCCCAGCGGGTGAGGTCCTCGCGGGCCGGGGCGAGCTCCGGTAGGCCGAGCAGACCGAGGAACTCGTCGTAGAACCGGCTCTCCAGGGCGCCGACGGCCATGTACCGCCCGTCGGCCGTCTCGTAGGTGCCGTAGTACGGGCAGCCGCCGTCCAGGAGGTTGGCGCCGCGCCGGTCCTGCCAGCCGCCGGCCGCGAGCATGCCGTGGATCATCGAGGCGAGGTGCGCGGCGCCGTCCACGATGGCCGCGTCGACGACCTGGCCGGTGCCGGTGGCGCGGGCGTGGTGCAGGGCGGCCAGGACACCGACGACGAGATAGAGCGAGCCGCCCGCGTAGTCGCCGACGAGGTTGGCCGGGACGGCCGGGGATCCGTCGGGCGCGCCGATCATGCCGAGGGTGCCGGTCAGCGCGATGTACGCGATGTCGTGACCCGCGCGGTGGGCGAGCGGGCCCTCCTGGCCCCAGCCCGTCATCCGGCCGTACACCAGGGCGGGGTTGCGGGCGTGGCAGTCCTCGGGGCCGACGCCGAGGCGCTCGGCGACGCCGGGCCGGTAGCCCTCGATCAGGACGTCGGCGCGGGCGGCGAGGTCGAGCACGCGGGCGGGGCCGTCCGGGGACTTCAGGTCCACGACCACGGACCGCTTGTTGCGGTTGGTGATGTCGTACGCCGGGTCGATGCCGAGGCCGGGGCCGCCGGGGCGGTCCACCCGGACCACGTCCGCGCCCAGGTCGGCCAGAAGCATCGCGGCGAACGGGCCGGGGCCGATACCGGCCAGCTCGACCACGCGCACGCCCGCGAGCGGGCCCTGCCCTGGCGTCTTCGCCGTCGTCATCCGGCCCCCAAGCCGCTTATGACACCACTGATGTAACACCAGCGATGTTAAGAACGCGTTCCAGTCCGGGCAAGACCCGAAAGAGCAAGCGCTTAGACAATCTACGGCGACAGGGGGAGGCGCGGCAGTACCCCGGCCGTGCTCAGCGCGCGTCCAGCTCCGCCGTCAGCCGTTTCGGCGCGACCGCGCGGTAGCTCTCCTCGACCCAGTCGCACACCAGATCGGCCCGCGGGGTGCCCGCCCCGGCCAGGGGGACGCTGACCCAGCCCGCCTTGCCGAGGCCGTAACCCGCGGGTTCGGCGCCCGGGGAGCTCAGGGCGTGGGCGTGGGTGGTCTCGTCCCTGAGCTTGACGGTGACACCGAGGGGGTAGCTGCCGTCGGTGACGCCGAGGAAGACGAACACCTTCTTGTTGACCTTGACGACCGTCTCCCCCCAGGGGAAGTCCTCGGCGGCGCCCGGCAGCCCCAGGGCGAACTCGCGCACTTTCTCCCACTTCTTCAGGGCAGTTCTGGCCACGGCCACCGCACACCTCCGGCCTCCTCGTCGGGCTCCGCACTCCTCACGCTAGCCTCAGCCACCGACAACGGCGCGGGCCGCGGGATCGAGGGGTGTCATGACCAGGCTGAAAAAGGCGGAACGTCCGTACGACATCGTGCTCTTCGGAGCCACCGGCTTCGTGGGGAGGCTCACCGCCGAGTACCTCGCGGCGAACGCGCCGGAGGGACTGCGCTGGGCGGTCGCCGCCCGCGACGAGACCAGGCTGGAGCGGCTGCGCGAGTCACTGCCCGGCGGCGAGAAGGTGGGCGTGCTGGTCGCCGACGTGGCGGATCCGGAGTCCCTGCGCGCGCTGGCCGGGCAGGCGCGCGTGGTAGCGACGACCGTAGGGCCGTTCGTGCGGTACGGGGAGGCGCTGGTCGCCGCCTGCGCCGACGCGGGCACCGACTACCTGGACATCACCGGGGAGCCGGAGTTCGTGGACCTGATGTACGTCCGGCACGACGCACGCGCGCGGGAGACGGGCGCCCGTCTGGTGCACGCCTGCGGGTTCGACTCCATGCCGCACGACCTGGGCGTGTACTTCACGGTCCAGCAGCTGCCTGAGGGGGTGCCGCTGACCGTGGACGGCTATGTCAGCGCCGACGCCTCCGTCTCCGGGGGCACGTTGGCCTCGGCGCTCGGCCAGTTCGCGCGCGGGCGCCAGATGCTCGCGGCCGCCCGGGAACGGCGGCGCCACGAGCCGCGGCTGATGGGCCGCCGGGCGACGACGCCCACCGGGTCGCCCCGCTACGCCGCCGAGGTCGACGCCTGGGCGCTGCCCCTGCCGACCGTCGACCCGCAGATCGTGGGCCGCTCGGCCCGGTCGCTGGAGCGCTACGGCCCCGACTTCCGCTACCGCCACTACGCCGCCGTACGGCATCTGCCGGTCGCGATCGGCGGGATCGCGGCCGTCGGCACGCTGTTCGCCGCCGCCCAGGTGCCGGCCGCGCGACGCTGGCTGACCGGGCGGCTGCGGTCCGGCGACGGGCCCGGCGCCGAGAAGCGGGCGAAGAGCTGGTTCTCCGTGCGGTTCGTCGGCGAGGGCGGTGGCCGACGGGTGTTCACCGAGGTCGCGGGCGGCGACCCCGGCTACGGCGAGACGGCCAAGATGTTCGCCGAGGCGGCGCTGTCCCTGGCCTTCGACGACCTGCCGCCGACGTCCGGACAGGTGACGACCGCGGTGGCGATGGGCGACGCGCTGATCGGGCGGCTGACCCGCGCGGGGATCACCTTCCGGGTGGCCGCGACCCGCTGACGCGGCCCGTCACACCGGCCACACCGCGAGGGTGTAGATCATCCCGGCGATCCAGGCCAGCCCCGCGAGCGCGGCGAGCACCAGCGCGGCGGTGACCGCCCGCTCGACGGGCTGCGTGGGGCTGGCGACGGGCTTGGGAGCGCGGTGAGTCGGCATACGGACAGCCTCACGGGCGGGCAGGGTGCCCGGGTATCCGTACACGTACTCAGCCGGGCGCCCGGGGTACTCACGCGCGTGGGGGCTTTCACGGCGTCCGGCCGGGTGACGCGGTGCCGGGCGGAGGGTGCTCACGCGCGCGTGGTGGTTCTTCTCGCTTCGTTCCGCTCGTTCCGCTCGTTCCGCTCGTTCCGCTCGTTCCGCTCGTTCCGCTCGTGTGCAGTTCTCCTCGCTTCGCTCAACGCGCGCGTGGGTGGGGCGTTCTCACGTCATGCCACGTCACTCCCCCGCCGCCTCACGCAGGGCCCGCCGGCACAGGGCGTCCGCGAGCCGGGTGGTCTCCGGCAGGCGGTAGCGGGGGGTGAGGCGCAGGACGTGGGCGCAGGCCGCGTCGAGCCGCGCGCGGTGGCCGACGGACACGTACACCGGCTTGACCCCGTCGCGGGTGCGCAGGGCGCGGCCGACCTCCTCCTCGCCCGCCAGCAGCGGGGCGGCGGACCCCCGCGGCGCGGCGAGATCGCCGTGGGTGAAGGTGAACGGGTTCTTGGCGACGCCGATCGTGGGCAGCCCGGTCAGCACGCCCAGGTGACTGGCCAGCCCGAACCTGCGCGGGTGGGCCAGGCCGTAGCCGTCGCAGACGACCAGGCCGGGCGGGCAGGGCAGGGCGTCGAGGGCGGCCAGCACGGTCGGGATCTCCCGGAAGGCCAGCAGCCCGGGGACGTAGGGGAAGGAGATCCGGCCCACCGCGGTCGTCTCGGCGACCACGGCGAGGCTCGCCGCGTCCAGCACCACGGCGGCCGCGGCGACGAGGTCGCGCTCGTCGTCGTAGGCCACGTCGACCCCGGTGACATGCCCCGTGCCGGGCGGCGGTCCCGGCTCGTCCAGCACCACCCGCTCGCGCAACTCGTCCTGCACCGCGCGGGCCTGTCCCTCGGTCGCGGGCCAGCCCGCGGGAATGCGTACGGTCGTCATGATGGGAACGAGCGTACGGTCCCCCCGGTCCGCGCCCGGAGTCACGCGGTCAGGCTCGCGATCATGTTCGTACTGGAACTCACCTACACCGCACCGCTGGAGGCCGTCGACGCCGTGCTGGCGGCTCATGTGGCCTGGCTCGACGAGCAGTACGCGCGGGGCCGTTTCCTGGCGTCCGGGCGCAAGAACCCCCGTGAGGGCGGTGTGATCATCGCCGTGGCGCCGGACCGCGCCGAGATCGAACGGATCACCGCGGGCGATCCGTTCGTCACGGCCGGGGTCTGCGCCTACCGCGTCACGGAGTTCGTCGCCACCAGGACGGCGCCCGGACTGGAGCGGTACCGGGAGCCGCGGGCCTGAGGCCCGGCTCACCGCTCCAGGCGCGCCACGCGCCCCTTCTCGCCGGAGGCCCAGCAGCCGCGGTCCGGGGCGCAGTCGACGGTGTCGTACGAGCCCGTGTCCACGGTCCGCCAGGTGCGGCCGGCGTCGGTGGTCAGGTCGGTGCCGGTCGGACCGACCGCCAGGGCGGCGGTGCGGCTGTGCGGGAGCCAGGCGACGCCGGAGCGGTAGGCGGGCGGCGGCTGGGCGGCGGCCTGCCAGGTGCGGCCGCCGTCGGAGGTGCGCGCCCCGGCCCGCGGGGAGGTCTGGTCGGGGCGGTAGTCGCCACCGACGGCGAGGCCGTGCGTGCGGTCGCGGAAGGCGAGGGCGAACACTCCGCGCGCCGGGTCGCCCGCGGGGACGGGCGTGTCGGTGGCCGTCCAGGTCAGTCCGCGGTCCGTGGAGTGCAGCACGCGCGCGCGTGCCGCGCCGCCGGTGGCGAACCAGACGTCCTTCGGGCCGGAGGCGACCAGGCACTGGCCGCTCGCGGCGAACCCGGCCTCCCCCGCCAGCGCGGCGGGCATGCCGTCCGCGGGCAGGACCCGCCAGGTGCGGCCGCCGTCGCCGGTCGACAGGATGCGGAACCTGCCGTCGACGGGGTCGCTCATCGCGAGGCCGTGGCGGTGGTCGAAGAAGGTGAGGCAGTCGTAGAAGGCCCGCGCGTCGGTGTTGCGGAAGGACTCGGTCCAGGTCGCTCCGCCGTCGTCCGTGCGGTACACCCGCGAGCTCTCGCCCTCGCCGATCGCGAGCACCACCGCCCGCCGGGCGTCGAAGGCCTCGATGTCCCGGAACTGGAGTTCCCGCGCGCCCGGCGGCGAGACGTTCCGCCAGCTCGCGCCGCCGTCGGTGGTGCGCAGGACCGTGCCGGCGCTGCCGGACACCCAGGCGACCCGGCCGCTGACGGCGGACAGGCCGCGGAAGCGGACCGTGGCCGTGCCGCTGTCCTTGAGGTCCTTGAGCTCCCAGTGCGGCCGCCCGTGGCCGTGCTCGGGGCCGTGTGCCTGGGCCGGTACGGCCGTCAGCGCGGCCAGTGCCGCCCCGCACGCGACCGCCGCGGCCGCCGTCCGGCCCGCCCGTCGCGTTCTTCCCGTCCCTCGCGTGCTCCCCATACGCCTCATGGCGCGCGAAGCTAGCCGACCGCCCGGTGCCCGTCCAGAGGGCCTCCACGCGCGCGTACGGCCGTGAAAAGCCGGAGGACTGAGTCACGGCGGTGATGGAACACGGTGACAGAGGTCACTGAGCTCTCGGGTGCACGCCATGGGCGGTTCGCTCGTCTCTTTCATCAAGGGGCCTCATCCACCCGGAACCCGTCCCGCCGTCCCAAGGGAGCTAGGCCTTGTCCACCGTGATCGAGCAGCCCGTCGAGGCCCGTCTGATCTCCGCCGCGCCGCGGATGCGGCGCATCCCGGCCGCGCTGCACTACGACCCGCGCGACCCGTTCGCCGTCCATATGACCTTCCCGGCCCAGGCCACCCTGGAGGGTGTCGAGGTCTGCTGGACCTTCGCACGCGAGTTGCTGGCGGCGGGTCTGGTGGGCGCCGAGGGGCACGGCGACGTCCGGGTCCGGCCGTACGGCTTCGAGCGCACGGAGCTGGAGTTCCACGCGCCGGAGGGCACGGCCGTGGTGCATCTGCACGCGGGCGACGTGCGCCGCTTCCTGGACGCGACGGGCACGCTGGTGCCGGTGGGGCGCGAGCACCTCATGATCGACCTGGACCGCGATCTCGCGGAGCTGATGCGCGACGCCTGCTGACCCCGGCGGTCGTTCCCTTCGCACCCCGCCGTAATTCCGTTGACGGCCGCGCACCCGTCTCCTACGGTGTTCGACGGTCCTGTTGTCGTCGATTGGAGAAGGACGTTGCTCGTCTGAGGTCCTGAGACACCGCGTCACACCCGTGAGGTGTGCGCTGCGTGCGACCTCGGCGTTCGAGCCGTCCCGACGAAGCAGGGCTTTTCCGTGCCCGCCTCTCCCCCGCCATGGGGTCGGTCGCCGCCTCCCGGTGTCTCGACACGCGTCTGCCCTGACCGTCACGCATTCGCGGAGGCCCGTATGCATACTTCGATCACCTGTACCTCCCTGTCCTTCTCCTGGTCCGACGGCACCCCCGTCCTGGAGAGGCTCGACATCTCCTTCGGACCCGGGCGGACCGGGCTCGTCGGCGTCAACGGGGCCGGGAAATCGACCCTGTTGAAACTCATTGCCGGTGAACTCGCCCCGGCCGAGGGCACCGTTCGCGTCGCGGGCGAGGTCGGCCATCTCCCGCAGAACGTCACCCTCGACACCTCCCTGAAGGTCGACCAGGCCCTCGGCATCGCCGAACGGCGGGCCGCGCTGCACGCCATCGAGGCGGGTGACGCGTCCGAGGAGCACTTCGAGGCGGTCGGCGACGACTGGGACGTCGAGGAGCGCGCGCTCGCCACGCTCGGCGAACTCGGGCTCGGCCACATCGGCCTGGACCGCACCACCGGCGAGCTGTCGGGCGGTGAGTCCGTGCTGCTGCGGCTGGCCGCGCTGCTGCTGCGCCGCCCGGACGTGCTGCTGCTGGACGAGCCGACCAACAACCTCGACCTGTACGCGCGGCGAAGGCTGTACGAGGCCGTACGGTCCTGGCCGGGCGTCCTGATCGTGGTCAGCCACGACCGCGAACTGCTCGACCTGGTCGACCAGATCGCGGATCTGCGCTCCGGCGAGGTCACCTGGTACGGCGGCAACTTCACCGCCTACGAGGACGCCCTCGCCGTCGAACAGGATGCGGCCGAGCGGATGGTCCGCACGGCCGAGGCCGACCTGCGCAAGCAGAAGCGCGAACTGGCCGACGCCCAGCTCAAACTGGCCCGCCGCAAGCGGTACGGCCAGAAGATGTGGGACAGCAAGCGCGAGCCGAAGATCGTCATGGGGGCGCGCAAGCGGGCCGCCCAGGAGTCCGCGGGCAAGCACCGGATCATGCACGAGGAGAAGCTCGCCGAGGCGAAGGACCGGCTCGACGAGGCGGTGGAGGCCGTACGGGACGACGACGAGATCCGTGTCGACCTGCCGTACACCGCCGTACCGCCGGGCCGTGACGTGCTCACGCTCCAGGATCTGGAACTGGCCTACGGCACACGGGTGGCGGGCGGTCTGGATCTGCGCGGGCCGGAGCGGGTGGCGCTGATCGGACGCAACGGCGCGGGCAAGACGACGCTGCTGCGCACGATCGCCGGGGAGCTGGCGCCCGTTTCGGGCGAGGTGCGGACACATGTGCCGCACCGCTTCCTGCCGCAGCGGCTGGACGTGCTCGACGACGCGCTGACGGTCGCCGAGAACGTGGCCCGGTTCTCGCCGGGCGCCACCAACAACCGCGTCCGGGCCCGGCTGGCCCGCTTCCTGTTCCGTGGCGCCCGCGCCGACCAGCAGGCCGGCACGCTGTCCGGCGGCGAGCGCTTCCGGGCGGCTCTCGCCGCGCTGATGCTGGCCGAGCCGGCCCCGCAGCTGCTGATGCTGGACGAGCCGACGAACAACCTGGACATGGCGAGCGTCCGGCAGCTCACCACGGCCCTGGAGTCCTACGAGGGCGCGCTGGTCGTGGCCAGTCACGACCTGCCGTTCCTGGAGTCCATCGGCATCACGCGCTGGCTGCTGCTGGACGGCGGGCTGCGGGAGATCACACCGGAGGAGGTGGGGAACCCCGCCTAGAGGTTCCGGCGACGGGTCTCAGGGGGCCGCGGGTGGTCGCGGGAGCCACTCGCGGCCGCCCGTCCGTTACCGCCGAGTATTTCAGGAGGGCCACAGGTCGACAACGAGGGGTTATGTCCCTGCGCGCGGGCTGTGCATGATGACCCCTCCGACGCGGATGTAGGCGCCGGTGAAGTCCCACCCGATACGGAGATCCCCTCGTGCCCAGCAGGAAAGCCCTCGTCCGCCGCCCCGGCCCCCGCCTCGCCGAGGGCCTCGTCACGCACATCGAGCGCGCCGAGGTCGACGCCGGCCTGGCGGCCGAGCAGTGGGAGGCGTACACCGAGGCGCTGCGCGAGAACGGCTGGGAGACCGTCGAGGTGGACCCGGCGGACGACTGCCCGGACGCCGTGTTCGTCGAGGACACGGTCGTGATGTACAGGAACGTGGCGCTGATCGCGCGCCCCGGGGCCGAGTCCCGGCGCGCGGAGACCGCCGCGGTCGAGGAGGCGGTGGCCTCGCTCGGCTGCTCGGTGAACTGGGTCTGGGAGCCCGGCACACTGGACGGCGGCGACGTGCTGAAGATCGGCGACACGATCTTCGTCGGCCGGGGCGGGCGCACCAACGCGGAGGGTGTGCGGCAGCTGCGCGCCGCCTTCGAGCCGCTGGGGGCACGGGTGGTCGCCGTGCCGGTGACCAAGGTGCTGCACCTGAAGACGTCGGTCACGGCGCTGCCGGACGGGACGGTCGTCGGGCACATACCGATGATGGACCAGCCCTCGCTGTTCGGGCGCTTTCTGCCGGTGCCGGAGGAGTCCGGGGCGCATGTGGTGCTGCTCGGCGGCGACAGGCTGCTGATGGCGGCGAGCGCGCCGAAGACGGCCGAGCTGTACCGCTCGCTCGGTTACTCGCCGGTCGTCGTCGACATCAGCGAGTTCGAGAAGCTGGAGGGATGTGTGACGTGCCTCTCGGTGCGGCTGCGGGAGCTGTACGCCTGACAGGGTGTACTGATCCCCGTCCGGCTCCGGGACCGCAGGTCCCGGAGCTGTTTCGTATGCCCGTACGAGGCCGCTGACCAGGGATCTTGGGGGCCTTCTTTACAGCGCGCTTAACCTACGGCTTCGTAACCTACGGCTTCGTAGCCTACGATCCCGTAGGGTTCCGGCGCCGCGCGCCGCGCGCTCCTCCCCCAGCGCCCCGAGGGCCTGGGGGCACCCCCGATTCGTCCCCCTGGAGTACCCGTGACGATCACTTCTCCCCATCTCGGTAGCCCTTCCGCGTGGACCGACGCCCGGCTGCTGTACGCACTGGAGGAAGTGGTCGAGAAGGAGCTCAACCGGCACCTGAAGATCACCAAGGACTGGATGCCGCACGAGTACGTCCCGTTCAGCGACGCCCGCAACTTCCCCGGCTTCTTCGAGGACGGCCAGGCCTGGGAGAAGGAGCAGTCCAAGGTCACCGAGATCGGCCGGATCGCGCTGGTGGTCAATCTGCTCACCGAGGACAACCTGCCGAGCTACCACCACGAGATCGCCACGCTGTTCGGGCGGGACGGCGCGTGGGGCACGTGGGTGCACCGCTGGACGGCCGAGGAGGGCCGGCACGGCATCGTCATGCGTGACTATCTGCTCGCCTCCCGGGCGGTCGACCCGGACCAGCTTGAACGTTTCCGCATGGCCCACATGAGCGAAGGTTTCGAGTCGGACAACCGGCACTCGATGCTGCACTCCATCGCGTACGTCGCCTTCCAGGAGCTGGCCACCCGCATCTCCCACCGCAACACCGGCCACCAGTCCGGCGACCCCGTCTGCGACCGCATGCTCTCGCGCATCGCGACCGACGAGAACCTGCACATGGTGTTCTACCGGAACCTGCTGAAGTCCGCCTTCGAGCTCGCTCCCGACCTGACCATGCAGGCCGTGCGCGACGTCGTCGTCAACTTCCGCATGCCCGGCCACGGCATCCCCGGCTTCGAGCGTGCCGCCGCGCAGATGGCCATCGGGGAGGTCTACAACATGCGCATCCACCACGACGACGTCCTGCAGCCCGTTCTGCGCTTCCTGAAGGTCATGGAGATCGACGGTCTGGGCCCCGAGGGGCAGCAGGCGCAGGAGGAGCTGGGTCTGTTCATGGGTGGCCTCGACGCGGAGGCCGCCAAGTTCGACGAGAGGCTCGCGGCGCGCAAGGCGCGGATGGCTGCGCGGGCGGCGGGCTGACGGGGTGCTGACGCTCTTTGCCGTTGGGCGGGTGCGGGTTCGCCGTGGCCGGCCTTTGCCGTGGGCGGGTGCGGGTTCGCTGTGGCTGGTCGTGCAGTTCCCCGCGCCCCTTTTTGGGCGTTGGACGGCAGGCCTGGCAGAGAGCGACTTCGGCTTCGAGCAGGGCCACTGTTTGCGCAGTTCCCCGCGCCCCTTTTTGGGCGTTGGTCTGCGGGCCTGGCAGAGAGCGACTGATGGCTTCGAGCAGGGCCACTGCTTGCGCAGTTCCCCGCGCCCCTTTTTGGGCGTTGGACGGCAGGCCTGGCGGAGAGTGACTGGCGGCTTCTAGCCGGGCCGCCGACGGGGTCAGCGGAGTCTGTGGCTGGTCGCGCAGTTCCCCGCGCCCCTTTTTGGGCGGGGGGCTGGTCGGTCAGCTGGGGGTGCGGCGGAGGCGGAGGCGTTCTTTTTCCGAGAGGCCGCCCCAGACGCCGAAGCGCTCGTCGTGGCTGAGGGCGTATTCGAGGCAGGCCGTGCGCATGTCGCACATGGCGCAGATCCGCTTGGCCTCGCGGACCGAGCTGCCGGGCTCGGGGAAGAAGAAGTCCGCCCCGGTCTGCGCGCACAAGGCCTGGGCCTGCCAGGCGGGACCGGCCGGGGAGAGCGTGTCGGTGTGCATGGACGAGATCATGCCGCGCGGCGCAAAACGTTCGATCAACGCTTCATCAACGCGACGAGCCCGGGCCCCGGTCGCGCGTTGATGATGCCCCTGTCCGGGCCCGTGCGCACGGCGGCGCGCGGTTGTCGGTGGGCGGTGCAAGACTCGGCAGTGGAGGCGACCGGCCCCTGCCGAGGAGGCGATGATGCTCACCACCCGTTTCGTGCACGGCGCTCCGAACTGGCTGGATGTCGGCACTCCCGACATCGACGCGGCCGCGGCCTTCTACGGCGGCCTGTTCGGCTGGCGGTTCGTGTCGGCCGGGCCGGAGGCCGGCGGGTACGGGTTCTTCCAGCTCGACGGCAAGACCGTCGCCGGGGGCATGCAGACCACGGCGGAGCAGGGACCGCCGTCCTGGACCGTCTACTTCCAGAGCCCGGACGCCGACGCCACGGCCGAGGCCGCCCAGCAGGCCCACGGCGCGGTGCTGCTGCGGCCGATGGACGTGATGGACCAGGGCCGGATGGCGCTGCTCACGGACCGGGCGGGCGTGCCGTTCGGCATCTGGCAGCCGGGGCGGAACAAGGGCGTGGACCTGGTGCAGGCGCCAGGCTCCCTGTTCTGGCTGGAGCTCTACACCCCGGACATCGCCGCGGCCGCCGGTTTCTACCACCGGGTGCTGGGCTGGGAGACCGCCTCCGTCACGTACCCGGGCGGCATCTACACCTGCTTCAACCCGGCGGGCCAGAGCGAGGACACCATGTTCGCCGGCCTGGTCCCGCTGGACGAGGACCAGGCGGAGGCCAGCTCCGACCCTTACTGGCTGGCGTACATCGAGGTGACGGACACCGACGCGGTGGTCGCCCGCGCCCAGGAGCTGGGCGGGACCGTGCGGATGCCTGCGACCGATCTCCCGGAGATCGGCCGGATCGCCAAGCTCGCCGACCCGTACGGCGCCCGCTTCGCGGTCATCAGGAGCGTGCCGCCCGCCTGAAGGCCACGGGGCCCCTACGCGCTCGCCCTGCGTACCAGCGTCGTCGGCAGCACGGTCCCGGCCGCGGGGTGCTCGTCCCCGGCGAGGCGGCCCAGCAGCAGCCGGGCCATCCGGCGGCCCATCTCCTCTATGGGCTGCCGTACGGTCGTCAGAGGCGGGTCGGTCTGTTCGGCGACCGGCTGCATGTCGTCGAAGCCGACCACGGCGACGTCCCCGGGCACCCGCCGCCCCCGCTCGCGCAGCACGCGCAGGGCGCCCGCGGCGGACAGGTCGTTGGCGGCGAAGACGGCGTCCAGGTCCGGGCGGCGGTCCAGCAGTTCCCGCATCGCCCGCTCCCCGCCCCCCGGCGTGAAGTCGCCCTGCGCGATCAGGCCCGGATCCGTCTCCCCCACCATGTCCCGGTAGCCGTCCAGACGGTCCGCCGCGGACGTCTGGTCCAGCGGGCCGGTGATGTGCGCGATCCGGGTGCGGCCGAGACCGGCCAGATGCCGTACGGCGTCCCGTGCGCCGCCCCGGTTGTCGCTGTCGACGTACACCGTCCCCGGGCCGACGCCCTGGGCGTCGCCCCACCCGGGACGTCCGCCGAACACCGCGGGCACCCCGGCGCCCCGGATGAGGCCGGGCAGCGGGTCGTCCAGATGCAGGGAGAACACCAGCGCGCCGTCGACGTGTCCGCCCGCGAGATAGCGCCCGACCCGGCCGTGGTCCTCGGGCCCCTCGGTGAGCAGCAGGACGAGCTGGTTGTCGTGTGCCGTCAACTCCTTGCTGATGCCGCGCAGTTGGAGCGCGAAGAAGGGGTCGGCGAAGACCCGGGTCTCGGGTTCGGCGATGACCACGGCGACGGCGTCGTGCCGCCGGGTCACCAGGCTGCGGGCGGCCTGGTTGGGGACGTAGCCCAGTTCCTCCACGGCCTGCCGTACCCGCTCGACCAGGGGTTCGCGCACCCCGTCGCCGCCGTTGACCACGCGGGAGACGGTGGCTCGTGACACCCCGGCCCGTTCGGCCACTGCCTCCAGGGTGGGGCGCGGCACGCTCTCGGTCACGGTCCAACTCCTCATCTGCGGCTCGCGGATCAGGATAGCCAGCCGTCAGGAGTCTTCGGGCTTCGCCTTCCTGGCCCGGCTGGGCTGCACCCGCTTCGGCTCGCCCGGCATCTTCGGGTACTCCGGCGGGTAGGGCAGGTCGCCCAGGTCGTGATCGCGCTCGTCCTTGGCGGCCAGGTCCAGCAGTGCCTCCAGGGAGAAGGCGTGCTCGTCCATGTCGGCGTGCACATCACCGACTTCGGCGAAGCGCGCGGGCATGGTCCTCAGGTCGAAGTCGGCGGGACGGGCCTGGCCGACCTCCTCCCAGCGCAGCGGCGCGGAGACAGGGGCGTGCGGGCGGGGCCGTACGGAATAGGCGGAGGCGATGGTGCGGTCGCGTGCGGTCTGGTTGTAGTCGACGAAAATGCGCTCGCCGCGCTCCTCCTTCCACCACTTGATGGTGACCCGCTCCGGCATCCGGCGCTCCAGTTCGCGGCCCACCGCGATGGCGGCGCGCCGGACCTGGGTGAAGGTCCAGCGCGGTTCGATCGGCACGAAGACATGCAGTCCGCGTCCGCCGGAGGTCTTGGGCCAGCCGCGCAGGCCGCCGAACTCCTCCAGGACGGCCCGCAGTTCGTGGGCGGCGCGGACGGCGTCGTCGAAGTCGGTGCCGGGCTGCGGGTCGAGGTCGATGCGCAGTTCGTCGGGCCGGTCGACGTCGGCGCGGCGGACCGGCCAGGGGTGGAAGGTGAGGGTGCCGTACTGGGCGGCCCACAGCACGGCGGCCTCCTCGGTGGGGCACATCTCGTCCGCGCTGCGTCCGCTGGGGAAGGTGATGTGCGCGGTGGGGATCCAGTCGGGCATGTTCTTCGGGGCCCGCTTCTGGAAGAAGAACTCGCCGCTCACGCCGTCGGGGTAGCGCTCCAGGGTGGTGGGCCGGTCGCGCAGGGCGCGCAGGATGCCGGGGGCGACCGCCTGGTAGTAGCGGGCGAGGTCCAGCTTGGTGTAGCCGCGCTCCGGGAAGAAGACCTTGTCCGGGTTGGACAGCCGCACGGTCCGGCCGGCCAGTTCCAGTTCCACCGCTTCGCCCATGCGGCCACCGTAGGCGTAGCCCGCGGACATCGCACACCGGGCGGACAGCGGCGGCCGCGCGCAGAATCGGACCATGGACCTGCCGGTGATGCCGCCCGTGAAGCCGATGCTCGCCAAGTCGGTGGCGAGGATCCCGCCCGGGATGCACTACGAGGCGAAGTGGGACGGCTTCCGGGCGATCGTGTTCCGCGACGGCGCCGAGATCGAGCTGGGCAGCCGCACGGGCAAGCCGCTGACCAGGTACTTTCCCGAGCTGGTGGCGGCGTTGCGGGAGCGGGTGCCGCAGCGGTGCGTACTGGACGGGGAGATCGTGATCGCCCGTGAGGGGCGGCTGGACTTCGACGCGCTGACCGAGCGGATCCATCCGGCCGACTCCCGGGTACGCACGCTGGCCGAGCGCACCCCGGCCTCGTTCGTCGCCTTCGACCTGCTGGCGCTCGCCGACGAGTCGCTGCTCGACGTGCCCCTGACCGACCGGCGGGCCCTGCTCACCAGGGCGCTCGCGGACGTGACCCCTCCCGTGCACCTGGCACCGGCGACGACCGATGTGGAGGTCGCGCAGACCTGGTTCGAGCAGTACGAGGGCGCGGGACTGGACGGGGTCATCGCCAAGCCGCCGGCGGGCCGCTACCTCCAGGACGAGCGGGCCATGTTCAAGATCAAGCACGAGCGCACGGCGGATGTGGTGGTGGCCGGCTACCGCCTCCACAAGAGCGGTCCGATCGTCGGCTCGCTGCTGCTCGGGCTCCACGACGACCGGGGCGTGCTCCAGCACGTCGGCGTGTCGGCGGCCTTCCCGATGAAGAGGCGCGCCGAGCTGGTGGAGGAGCTGGAGCCGCTGCGCATGGACGACGCCACGGGGCATCCGTGGGCCGCCTGGTCGCAGGAGGCCGCCCACGAGACGGCCCGGCTGCCGGGAGCGCCGAGCCGCTGGTCGGGCAAGAAGGACCTGTCCTGGGTGCCGCTGCGCCCGGAGCGGGTGGCGGAGGTCGCCTATGACCACATGGAGAACGGGGCGCGCTTCAGGCACACCGCCCGCTTCCGCCGCTGGCGCCCCGACCGTACGCCGGAGAGCTGCACCTACGCCCAGCTGGATGAGCCGGTGCGCTACGACCTCGCGGAGATCCTCGGCGAGAGGTCCTGAGTCAGGGCGTCATCAGCACCTTCACCGCGCCGTCGCGCTTGTGCTGGAACATCTCGTACGCCAGTGGCGCGTCGCTCAGCGGCAGCCGGTGGGTGGCGAAGTCGTCCACGCCCAGGGGGTCCTCGTCGGTGAGGTAGGGCAGGATCTCGTCGCTCCAGCGGCGTACGTTCGCCTGGCCCATGCGGATCTGGAGCTGCTTGTCGAACAGGGTGAGCATCGGCAGCGGGTCGGCCATGCCGCCGTAGACACCGACGAGGGACAGCGTGCCGCCGCGCCGGACCAGGTCGATCGCCGTGTAGAGGGCGGCGAGCCGGTCCACGCTGAAGCGTTCGGCGAAGGGGGCGCCGAGCTTCCTGGGCAGCAGGCCGGCGGCCTGCTGGGCGAGCCGGGCGGCGGCGCTGCCGTGCGCCTCGGTGCCGACGGCGTCGATGACGGCGTCCGGGCCGCGCCCGTCGGTCTCGTCCCGGATGGCGGCGACCAGTTCCTTCTCGTCGGCGTGGTCCCGCAGGTCGTACGTCTCGACGCCGCGTGCCCTGGCCCGGTCCAGCCGCTCGGTGACCAGGTCGACCCCGAACACCCGGCCGGCGCCGCGGACCTGGGCGACCCGGCAGGCCATGTCACCGATGGGTCCGAGGCCGAGGACGGCGATGCTGCCGCCCTGCGGGACGTCCGCGTAGGCGACGGCCTGCCAGGCGGTGGGCAGCACGTCGGAGAGGTAGACGAACCGGTCGTCGGGCGGCCCCTCGGGCACCTTGATGGGCCCGAACTGGGCCTGCGGCACCCGCAGATACTCGGCCTGGCCGCCGGGCACCGCACCGTAGAGCCGGGTGTAGCCGAACAGCGCGGCTCCCATGCCCTCGCCGGTGACCTGGGTGGTCTCGCACTGGGTGGGCAGCTCGTTCAGACACATCCAGCAGCCGCCGCAGGCGATCTGGAAGGGCACGACCACCCGGTCCCCCGCGCTGAGGTCCGGCACGCCCGCGCCGACCTCCTCGACGATGCCCATGGGCTCATGCCCGAGGATGTCGCCCGGTGTCATGAACGCCGTCAGCACCTCGTACAGATGCAGGTCGGAGCCGCACAGCCCGGTCGAGGTGATCCGCACGACCGCGTCCGTGGGCTCCTCGATCCGCGGGTCGGGCACCTCCTCCACCCGGACATCCCTGCGGCCCTGCCAGGTCACAGCCTTCATCGCCCGCTCCTCTCGGTTCGTCGTGGGCAGGCCCTCGCCCGGGTACCCGGGGGGTCACCGGTGAACCGGGCATGGGCCGATCGGCCGATTCCGGGTGGCCAATGGGGGATCCGGGGCCCGCCGTCCCGTCCTGACGGGTATGGCCAGCAATGACCCGATAAGCGGACAATCGATGACACAGGACGGGACGGGTGGCCACGGTGGGCATGGAACACAGGGCGCGCACGCGGCGCGGCGGTACGGCTCTGGCGCTGCTGGCCGCCGTGATGACGGCCTCCCTGGCCGCGGGCTGCACCTCCGGGGGCGGCACCCCCGACGACGGACGGCCCCCGGCCGATGAATCGGCATCGCCCTCGACACCGTCGACGACCACGGCGGCCACCGGCTCCGTACTCGCCGTGAAGATCGACAACGCCCGGCGGGCCCGCCCGCACACCGGGCTGAACAGCGCGGACATCGTCTACGTCGAGCAGGTCGAGGGCGGCCTGAGTCGGCTGATGGCGGTGTACGCGAGCGCGCTGCCGAAGGACATCGGCCCGGTGCGCAGCGCCCGCGAGACGGACCTGGAGCTGCTGCGCCAGTTCGACGAGCCGACGCTCGCCTACTCGGGGGCGCAGCGCAAGCTGATGCCGCTGATCGACGAGGCTCCGCTGCGGGCCGAGCCGCCGGGGCAGACCTCCGGCGCGTACTACCGGGGCCCGGGACGGCGGGCCCCGCACAATCTCTATCTGCGCCCCGCGAGCCTGATGCCCACGACGCCCGGCGTCTCCGCCCTGACCACCGGCTTCAGCTACGGCGCCGCGCCCTCGGGCGGCCGGGCGGCCACCTCCGAGACCGTCACCTACCCGCTGGCCCGCTTCACCTTCACCTGGTCCCCGAGCCGCGGCGGCTATCTGGTCGCCATGGACGGCACGAGCGCCACCACGACCGAGGCCGGACCGCTGGCGCCCGCGACGGTCGTCGTGCAGTACGTGACGGTGCGCAAGTCCGCCTTCCACGACGTCCTCGGCAACAACACGCCCTTCACCGAGACGGTCGGCGAGGGGCGGGCGACGGTGCTGCGCGACGGCAAGGCGTTCGAGGCCACCTGGTCCCGTCCGACGGCCGAGGACGGCACCCTGTTCAGGTCGGGCGACGGCGAGCAGATCGACTTCGCCCCGGGTCAGGTGTGGGTGGTGTTCGCCAAGGCCTGAGGCCACGCCCCCGCCGGGGCAGCACGCCCCGGGGGATCACGCCCCGGGGCCCGACGCCCGGTGAGGGCCGGTCAGCCCGGTCCCGGAAGCGTCTGCAGTGCCGCGCGCGCCTGGCTCACCAGACCGTCCGCGCCACAGGAACGGGCCAGGGACAGACCGCGGTTGAGCTCGGTCACCGAGCGGACCGCGATGCCGTACTCGATGCGCGCGGCCGCGTGCTCGTACTGGCAGGGTGAGGCCTCCAGGTAGGTGACGGCCTGCGCGGCGAGCCGTGCCCTGGCCGGGCCGCTCTCCAGGGCGGCGGCGCAGCGCAGGGCCTCACCGATGGCGGAGTCGGTGCCGAACCGCTCGGCCTGACGGCGGGCGTCGGCGGCCAGCTGGGCGGCGCGTGCCGGGTCCTCGGTGGCGAGAGCGCCGGCGAGGTCGACGGTCCAGGGCGCGAGGACGGGGTTGTGCCCGCCTCGCGCGGCGGCCGCCTTCTCGGCCTCGCCCAGTTCGTTGACGCCCTCCTTCGTACGGCCCACCGCGAGCAGCAGCCGGCCGCGCACGGAGCGGGTGTCCGGCAGCACGATCGTGGACGGGTAGGGCGGCGCGAAGCCGTACTGCTCGGCGAGCGACCAGGCCTTGTCGACATGGCCGCGGGCCAGCAGGGTGTCGACGAGTCCGCAGGTGGCCGACCAGTACAGGGGCAGGCCGCGGCCGACGCGTTCGGCCACACGCAGGGACTCGCGCAACACCTTCTCGGCGTCCCGCAGTTGGCCCCGGCGGCGGTAGGCCAGACCCAGGAAGGCGTTGGCCAGGGCGAGATGGCCGCCGCTCCAGCCGGCCGACGTGTACGCGCGCAGGGCTCCGGAGAACAGGCTCTCGGCGCGGTCGAGCCGGTCGGAGTAGGCGTAGGAACTGCCGAGCATCATCAGCAGTTCGATGCCCCACTCGGTGTCTGTCCAGCCGAGGCCGGGTGCGAGGCGGCCGTTGACCAGGGCTCGGTCGCACAGTTCGACGACCTCCTCGGCGTTCTCGCCGTGGGTCATGGCGTCGAAGGCGCGCAGGATGAGCAGGGCGCGCTCGGAGTTGTCCCGGCCGGTGCAGGTGGCGGCGAGCCGGGCGAGCCGCTCGGAGCGTCCGGGGGAGGTGGCCTCGCCCGCGTGGATGCCCTCCCACATGTACTGCACGGCCTGGAGCCGCAGTCGGGCGGGCCCGTCCTCCTGCCGGGCGGCCTCCGCCTCGACGGTACGGACGGCCTGTTCGAGCTGGTCGTTGTGGAGCAGGGCCTGGGAGAGGCGGTAGACGGCGTCCACGCGTTCGGCGCCGTCCAGGCCGGGCATGGCGAGCGCGCTCTGGAGATGGCCGATGGTGGTCGCGGGCGCGGTGAGCAGGGTGGCACAGCCGAGTTCGAAGAGCAGGCGGGCGTACACCTCCTTGCGGGGCGGCTCGGCCAGCGCGCGTTCCAGACAGCGGCGGGCGGCGTCCGGGGCGCCGACGGCGAGGTGTTCGGCGGCGGCCTCGCGCAACTGCTCGACGAGATCGGCGTCGTCGTCCGGGTGGACCCGCAGCAGATGGCGGGAGGCCGCGGCGGCGCCGAGCCCGGAGTCGGTGACGACCTGGGCGGCGATGCCGTGCATCGCGGTGCACAGGGCGTCGGGGATGGAGTTGTAGACGGCGGAGGCGATCAGCGGGTGGACGAACTCCAGTTCCCCGGACTCGGGTTGGGCGGTCGCGGGGTCGGGCTCGGTCAGGATGCGGGCGCTGCACAGGAGTTCGGCGCAGCGCGCGGCGTCGTCGTTCGCCATGGTGGCCAGGCGGGCGACGAGGTCGACGGAGATGCCGGCGCCGAGGATGGCCGCCGCCCAGGCGAACCGGGTCGCCTCGATGCCCAGTCCCTCCAGACGGTCCACGAGGCCGCCGCCGCGTGCCGTGCGGTTCAGGGCGCGCAGTTCACCCGCCGAGGCGTCGGTCGGGTCCAGTTCGCTGTCCTGGACCTTGGCGAGCAGTTCGACGGTCTCGTAGGGGTTGCCGCCGGTGACGGCCCAGACCTCGCGGCAGAACGGGGCGTCGGCGTGGGCGCCGAGAGTGACCCGGGTGAGGCCGGCCGCGGCGTCCGGGGTGAGGGCGCTGAGGTTGGTGACCGGTCCGCACGCGGCGGCGACGGCGTCGAGGTGGCGGGCGCTGTCCCCGGTCACGTCGCCGGGCCTGCGGGCGACGATCACCAGGACGGACAGGTCGTCGAGGCGCTCGGCGAACGCGGCGAGCCAGCGCAGGGTCTCCTGGTCGGCCCAGTGGGCGTCGTCGATCAGCAGGACGAGCGGCCAGTCCCGCCGGGCCAGTCGGCGCACGGCGGCGACGAGTCCGTCGCACACGCCCTGCGGGTCGGCCTGACGCTCGGTCGGCTCCGCTATGCCGAGGGCGGGACCGGCGATGTCGTACCAGTCGCCGAGGTAGTCGCGGGCCTCCTCCGGCAGCAGGGAGACCAGGGCGGGCTGGAGGAGCTGGCGTACGACGTTGAAGGGGACGGACCTCAGGGTCTCGCCGCCGCGCGCCGACCAGACCGTGCAGGCGCGTTCCTCGGCGATGCGTCGGGCCTCCTGGAGCAGGGCGGTCTTGCCGAGCCCCGCCTCGCCGCGGAACACCAGCAGCCTGCCCGCCGACGACCGGTCGGAGCACAGGGTGCCGACCGCCTCCGTGATGGCGGCGACCTCCGCGTCGCGCTCCCACAGGGAAGCCGAGGCGGCCGCAGTGGGCCGTACCTCCGTCATCCCGCTACCTCCCCAAGTCGCCCGGACGACGTACAGAGCTTGAGCGTAGCCGTCCGGCGGCACTGGCGGAGGCGGGTCCGGTCAGCTCTTGCCACGACGGATGACGGGGAGGGCGGACGGGCCACGCGTGGGGCGGGCGAAGCGACGCGAAGGGATGTCAGCGGGGGCCGGTGGGAGGGAAGTTGTCACCGTTTCGCAGGTGAAGCACCGTTTGTGCACCGGTATCGACCGGTTCTCGGCGGTGAACGGGGCCCTCTCATCGGGATCTCACGGTCGCCTCATACGGTGGGGGTATGACGCAGGTGACTCCCCCCGGGTGGTACCCCGACCCCGGGCAGAAAAGTGACGCTCCCGCCGCCGAGCGCTGGTGGGACGGCGGGGCCTGGACGGACCAGACCCGCCCCGCGGGACCGGCCGCGCCCTGGGGGCCGCCGGTGCCGACGGCGGGCGGGGCGTACCCGGGCCCGGCGGGCTACCAGGGAGCTCCGGCCCAGCCCGGTCATCCGGGGCAGCCGGGCCATCCGGGGACCCCGGGCGCGGGCTACCCGGGCTATCCGGGCTATCCCGGTCACC
The DNA here is from genome assembly GCF_040612135.1 of Streptomyces sp. NPDC006458. Taxonomy (NCBI): domain Bacteria; kingdom Bacillati; phylum Actinomycetota; class Actinomycetes; order Kitasatosporales; family Streptomycetaceae; genus Streptomyces; species Streptomyces sp. NPDC006458. The sequence goes on from NZ_JBEXPR010000021.1 coordinate 137,565, forward strand.
CGGGCTATCCGGGATACCCCGGCGCGGCGCCCGTCCCGAGGCGGCGCGGGCTGCGGACCGGGATCGCGGTCGGTGTCGCCGCGGCGGTGCTGGCGAGCATCGGCGTCGGTGTGTACGCGCTGACCAAGGACGACGGCGAGAGCCCGTCGCGGGCCGACTCCCAGCAGGGGCCGGACGGCCGTCCCGGCCCCGACGGCGGCGGCTCCGACGGGCCGGACGGGCGGTTGCCCTCGCCCGAGGCGCCCAGTTCCCCCGAGGACGAGGACCCGGAGCGCGGCCTGCCCGAGGTGCCGGGCGGCGGCACCCTCCAGGACCCGGTGAACGGGATCAGCATGCCGGTGCCGCAGGGCTGGTCCGGGCGGACGAACCGGGCCGGGGCCGCGATGGGCTCGGACGACACCTACGACTGCCCCGGCGCGCCGTCCCAGCTGTGCACCAAGGGCGGGGCCTACTCGGCTCCGGCGCGGACCCTCGGCGCCACCGGGACCACCCCGGAGGCGATCGCGAAGAACGACATCGCGAGGAACGCCGCGGAGTCCTACGGGACCAGCTACGGCAAGATCACCTCGCACCAGGAGCTGGCCTCGAAGGCGGTCACCGTGGCCGGCCAGAAGGGCTATCTGGTGCGCTGGAAGGCGGTCACGAGCAAGGGCGCGGACGGCTACGTCCAGTCGCTGGTCTTTCCCTCGCCCGCCGACCCCGAGAACCAGATGATCATCGTCCGCTTCGGCCTGGACACCGACCAGGAGCTGTCGATCATCGACGACATCACCGAGGGCATCAAGGAATCCTCGGGCGGCGGCGGCAACGGGCAGAACGTCTGACCGCGGGCGGGCCGGGGTCGTACCCGGCCGCCCGGGACGTACGACGGCCGGGAGGGGTGCCCCTCCGCTCAGGAGGCACCCCACCCGGCCGGGGGTGGGCGCCGCCCCCCGTCCCCACGGTGCGGCGCGGCCGGGCCACCGTCCGGTCATCCCACGGACGGCGCCCGGGTCTTCAGGTGAGGCCGAGCACGGGCAGTACCGCGGCCTCCACGAACCGGACCAGGTAGTCCGAGTCGGCGTACTCCCCCTCGATGACCGGGCGGGCCCGCAGCACGCCGTACATCTGCGCCGGGATGTACTCCAGCGCGGGATGGTCGGCGCGGACCTCTCCCCGCTCGACGCCGCGTCGCAGGATCTCCCGCAGCGCGTCGATCTCCGGGTCGACCAGCGCCTCGCGCAGCGCCCGCTGGAGCTCGCGGTCCTGCATGACCGCGTGGCCCAGGGCCTGGAGCAGCCCCTGGTCCTTGTCCGAGGAGTCGCCCGCGGCGTGCGCCGCCCGGCGCAGGTCCTCGGCGAGCGAGCCGGTGTCGATCCCGGCGAACCGCACCTCACGGCACGAGCGCAGGGCCGCCGCCACGAACTGCGGCTTGGTCTTCCACTGCCGGTACAGCGTGGACTTGCTGCACCGGGTGCTCGCGGCGACGCCCTCCATGGTGACGGAGTCGTAGCCGCACGCCCGGATCTGCTCCAGGACGGCGTCGAAGAACTCCTGCTCGCGCTCCCGCGTGAGCTTGGAGCGGCGCGAGGCGACCTGATCGGGCCGGTCCGCGGCCTGCGACGTCATCGGCACTTCCTCTCGCTCCAGCGGTCTTCCAGCGCTCGCCAGCAGTGTTGGCTCCAGTGTGACTCAAGCCCTGCGATACGCCAGTGTACCGGTACGCGGCCGTATCGGTACACTGCCGTATCGGTACAGTCCCGTATCGGTACGTCTAAGTATCGGTACGCGGACGTATCGCCGAGCGCGGGCCGGTCCCGCTGCTCATCCACACCACCGTCACCGAAGGGGCTGGGCATGAAGGCAGGCACCGAGCCCGACCGAGCGGAGCCCGACCGGGCGGCCCGGCCGCCGCTGCTGCGCGAGATCCTGCTCGTCGCGGGACTGTTCCTCGTGTACAAGCTCGGCCGGCAGCTCGCCACGGGCCATACCGGGGATGCCTTCCGCAACGCGCACCGCGTGTGGGACCTGGAGCGTGCCGTGCGGCTGCCGGGCGAGGGCGCGGTGCAGTCCGCGCTGCTGCACGGCGACACGCTCGTGCATCTGGCCAACGTGTACTACGCGACCGTGCACTTCCCGGCGACCGTCGCCTTCCTGGTCTGGCTCTATCTGCGCCGTCCCGCGCACTACGTCTGGGCCCGGCGGGTGCTCGCCGCGCTCACCGCGGCCGCCCTGGTGCTGCACCTGGCGTTCCCGCTCGCCCCGCCCCGGATGCTCGCCGCGACCGGCCTCGTCGACACGGCCCGGGTGTACGGGCCCTCGGTGTACGGCCCGCCGCAGACCGACACACTCTCCAACCAGTTCGCGGCGATGCCCTCGCTGCACTTCGGCTGGGCGCTGATGCTCGCGATCGGCCTGATCGTCGCGACCCGGTCGCGCTGGCGCCCGCTGTGGCTGCTGCATCCGCTGCTGACCCTGCTGGTCATAGTCGGCACCGCCAACCACTACTGGCTGGACGCGCTCGTCGCGACCGCCCTGCTGGGTCTCGCGCTCGCGCTGGTGCACGCGCCCCGGCGCACGGCCACCACCGCGGGCCGGGGCACCGCGGACCTCGCTCCCTCCGAGGACGGCGTGCTCGTCGGGGCGGGCCGATGAGCACCGCGTTCGGCCTCGCCCTCGTCCTGTCGCTGTTCTCCGCCGTCGCCTACGCCGCCGCGGCCGTGGCCCAGGAGCGGCTCGCCTCCCGGTCCCCGGGCACCGGAGTGCTGCGGCTGATGGGCAGCGTGAGCTGGTGGTGGGCGGTACTGCTGAACGCCTCCGCCGCCCTGCTGCACGTGGTGGCCCTCAAGTACGGGCCGCTCACCGTGGTGCAGCCGCTGGGCGCGCTCACCCTGGTCGCGGCGGTGCCGCTGGGGGCCCGGGTCGCGGGCCGCCGGGTGAGCGCCGCCGAGTGGCGGGGCACGGCCTTCACGCTGGCCGGTCTCGCCGCGCTGCTGGCCACGGCGTCGGGGCCCGCGCCGGACGACGTGCTGAGCCCGGTGGAGGCACTGGCCGTCGCGGGGACGACGGCGGCGCTGATCGGACTGCTGTCCCGGCCGGGCGCCCGGCCCGGCCTGCGGCACGCGACCGCGTCCGGCCTCGCCTCCGGCGTCGCCTCGGCGCTCACCCAGACCGTGACGGTGGCCGCCACCGACCGCTCGGGCCCGCTGCTCAGCCTTCAGGTGATCGGGGTCGCGCTCCTCGTCGCCGCGTTCGCGGCCGGTGGCCTGCTGCTGTCGCAGACCGCCTACAAGGGCGGCCTCGGCGCGCCGCTCGCCATGGTCACCCTCGCCAACCCGGTGGCGGCCGCGCTCATCGGCCTCTCCCTGCTGGGCGAACGCCTCCAGGGCGGGCCGACGGGTCTGCTCATGGCCCTGATCGGGGCGGGGCTCGCGGCATGGGGCGTGGTGCTGCTGTCGCAGGGGGCGCCGGACGGTGCGGGAGGCAGGTCCTCGGTGGCCGAGCGTGAGGGGGTCGTCGCGGCGCAGGCGCCCGGCGCGCTCTGCGCGGGAACGGCTGTGGGTCACGGGCTCGCCGTCGCGGGTGCGGCGAGAGCCGAGGGGACGGGGCCGGCCGCCGGGGGTGCGGGAGGGCTCGGGGGCACTCCAGCGCCCGGGGGTGCTCCGGCGCCCACAGGAGCGTCGGCGCCCAGGGGCGCTTCGGAGCCCAGGGGCGCTTCGGAGCTCGGGGGCGCTCCGGCGCTCGGGCGCGCTTCCGCGCCGGGGGCCGTACCGCTTCCGCGCGCCCGGTCCTGGCGGAGCCGCAGGCGGCACGCGCTGCCCGCGCGCGAGAAGGAGTCGGCGGACGCCGGGCTCGTGGCCTGAGACGGGCCAGGTGCCCCGGTCCCCCGCGAGGGGCCGGGGCACCTCCGTCGGCGGCGCGCGTCAGTCCGTCACGATCGCCGGGTCGCTGACGCCTGCGCGGCCGTTCTCGACATGCCCGACGAAGCGGCGCAGGAACGCCGTGTCGGTGGCGGAGGTGACCGTCAGGTCGTACCAGCGGCGCCCGGCCGCGAGGTCCAGGACGACCTTCACGGTGCCGCCCGCGCGCACCTTGACGGTGCGCGGCCGGCCGCCGTAGCCGTCGGCCACCTTCAACGTGGCGGTGCCCGCACCCTTGTTGGTGAAGGTCAGCTCGATGTCGTCGCCGACGTGCCGCGCGGTCACCTCGGGCCCGGCCGCGTCGCCGGAACCGCGGAAGACGCGCAGGAAACCGTTGGGGCCGTGCACCGTCAGGTCGTACGAGCCGCCCGAGTACACCGTGCCGGCAGGGCGGCGGCCCGCTCGATACTGCTCGACAGAGCGGTGAAGGCCGTGGCGGCACCCGCGAGTTGGAGGAATCGCCGCCGGTTGACTTCGGGCATGAGTGAGGGACCTCTCGTGCTGAAGGGAGTTGAACCGGCCGGGCCGTGACGGAATGCGCGCGAATGGAGTGTTCCAAGAGCACCAGACGTCAGGGAAGGGTGCGTTGGCGTCCGCGTGAAAGTCGTCGGTACGTGAGAGGCGCGGACGGCCGGGTCGCGTCAGCGGCGATACGGCGGTGCCGGGTGGGCGGGTCGATGCGCGAGGGCCCGTCCGCCGAGCGGGCGGCACGGTGAACGCCGCCGCCCCGCGCGCGGCTGCGGGAGACGCGTGCGGGGAGGGGCTGCGAGGAGCTGACCCGGCGCCGTCGGTGACCTGAACGCCGACGGTGCCCGGTCAGTCCTCGGGGGCGGGGACCACCGTGAGGTGGCCCGCCGTGCGGCGGACCCGCGGCGCGTTGCCGCGGGTGCCGACGGGGCGCCGGCCGCGCAGGACCAGGGTCAGCCGGGTGCAGTCCAGGTCCCGCAGGGTCCTGGGGGTCTCGTCGACGATCCGGCAGTCGGTGGCGCCCCAGCGGGGGTCGGGGTGCAGCAGCGGCCGTACGGCCCCGTCATGTTCGAGGGCCGCGTCGCCCATCGCGCGCATCCAGTGCGGCAGACCCTGGCGGTAGGCGGCCTCCATGAAGGGGTCCTGGGAGATGTCCCGGCGCACCGCCTGGAGGGCGGGGTCGTGGCCGTGCCGCTCCAGGGCCGCGGCGAACTGGGCCAGCATCGGCAGGGACCACCGGGACTCGTGCTCGCCGAGGACGGAGCCCGCGTCGGGGTGGAAGAGGACGAACCGCAGGAAGTTGTCCGACGGCATGGCGGTCGGATGCGGCCCCACGCCACGGAAAAGTGACTGGAACGCACCGTTCGCGAGCAACACGTCCCAGCGGTGGTCCACGATGAACGAAGGGAAGGGGACGGCCTCCACGAGCGCCGCGTAGTCCTCCAGATACTCCTGGGCCTGAGGACGGACGGGGGCGGACCGCGGTGCCGGCCGCTGCCCACCTGCCTGGTATGCCATCGGGAGGTCACCCCTCTTGCCTATGCGGCCTTCTCGCGGCGCACCGATCCTGCTGCTCCGAAGGTAGGCATGTCAACTATCGTGGCATTCCGCGACTGTTGACGGCTGAAATTGGCCACAGTTGTGGCGAGACCTGGATGTGAGTTCGAAGCACCGGCTACGCTCCGGGAAGTTCACGGAGACCACTTGTGAGTTGGCTGTGCGAGACGTAGGAGACACGTCGGTGGCGGATGGCTACGAGGTTCCGGACGGCACGGCGTCGGCTGTCCTGCCGGCCGTCGTCGTCCGCGTCACCGCGCTGGCCGACCGGCTCGGCGTGCCGCACTCGGAGGTGTTCGACACGGGACGGCTGTCCGTGGCCTCCGGTGTCCCCGAGCCCGTCGTGAAGGACCTGCTCCGGGGCCGCCCGGCGGGCGAACCGGACGTGCAGGCGCGCTTCCTGCAGCGCCTGGACCTGGTGCGCCGCACCCGGCTGAAGCCCAACGGACGCAGGTACACCCAGCAGGAGATCGCCGACGGCGCGGGCATGTCCCGGCAGCAGGCCGGTGCGCTCATCAACGGCGACCGGCGGCCCACCATGGAGCACTGCGACGCCATCCAGCGGTTCTTCCGGGTGCACGCGGGCTTTCTGACCGCCGAGGACGGCGAGGCCCTCGCCGGTGCCCTCCAGCGCACCGAGCAGGACCTGCTGCAGAAGCTCGCCGACCGCGAGCGGCGGGCGATGGCCGTCACTTCGGAGGACCCGCTGGAGCGGCTGCTCCAGGATCACGGGGTGCGCGGGATCGCCTGGCGGGCCGCGCAACTGCCCACGGACCAGCATCGCGACAAGGTCGCCGAGTGGCTGGACATGCTCCTGGAGAGCGTCAAACGGCCCGAGTCGTGAGCCGGGGGAGGACTGTGGGCAACGCCCGGGAAATGCGCCGTCTGTGCGGTGATCTGGTCGCGGAGGTGCGGCTTGCCGCACCCGCGGCACCCGTCGAGCTGTACACCGCGCTGTGCGACGGCATGAGCCGGCGGCGGGGCCGCCCGGTGAAGCTGCGCATGGCCCCGTTCCCGCCCGGCACGGCCAGCGGTCTGTGGATCGACATGGCCGAGCAGGACCTGGTGATCATCGAGGAGCGGACCGCCCCCGCTCATCAACTGGTCATCCTCGGGCACGAGTTGTGGCACATGCAGGCCGAGCACGGCGCGCATCACGTGGCGGGCGCCGCGGTGGCCGCCCGGCTGCTGGACGACGCCGCGGACCTCCAGGCCACCGTCCTGAGGGTGGCCGCACGCAGCCGCTTCGAGCTCGGCGACGAGCGGGAGGCCGAGGAGTTCGGCATGCTCCTGGCGAGCAAGTGCCGCACCTGGCTCGCCGATTCGTCGGGCCGGGCCCCGCTGCGGCGCGACCGGCTGGCCGGCCGGATCGAGACGTCCCTGGGGTATCTGGGCCCGCAGGGCTGAGCACCCGGGGGCGCCCGTCGGGCCTCGCTTCCCGGGCCGCTCCGCGCCGAGGGACCGCGAGCCCGGGGTGTGGCTTCGCGTCCGCTGAGCGGGCGAACCGGCGTGCGCTCCCACCGCAATGTCAGTGGCTCCGTGCAAGCTGGAGGGTGCGTCACCGCGCGGCGGGGGCGTACGTGCCGTCAGGGCGCGTGACCGACGACCAGCCGACACGGGGAGAGCCGATCGATGCCCACGACCGTCCTGACCGACCAGGAACGCACGGCCGTCCAGGCGTATCTGCGCCTGCTGCACACGGTCCAGGCCGCCTTCGACGCCGCCGAGGGGCCACCGGGCACGGACCGACCACCCGTCGTACCGCCGTCCGTCCTGGCCGAGGCCGAGCGGGCGCTCGCCGCCGCGGGCCTGAGAGGCAACGAGGAGGAGTTCTTCCGGCTGCTGCAGAGCTGCCGCCCGCGCGGGTGACGTCCGGGGCGCGCGGGTGACGTCCGGGCCGGCCGACTCCCACGGCCCTTGGCATCCCCCCGGCCGCCGGAGCCCCCAGGCGTCAGAGCCCCTCGGGCGTCTCCCGCGGCAGGATCGCGCGCGGGATGCCCGGGGGCTGGTCGCGGCGCCGCCACTCGCGCGGGTATCCCACCGAGACCTCCTCGAAGGGGACACCGTCCAGCACGGTGCTGCGGGGGATGTGCAGATGGCCGTAGACCATGGCGGCCACCTTGAAGCGGCGGTGCCAGTCCGCGGTCAGAGAGGTGCCGCACCACATGGCGAACTCGGGGTACCACAGCACGTCCATGGGATGCCGGTCCAGCGGGTAGTGGTTGATCAGCACCAGCGGCAGGTCGCCCGCCTCCTCGGCGAGCCTGCGTCCGGTCAGCTCCACACGGGCCCGGCACCAGTCCTCGCGGGTGGGATAGGGGTCGGGGTGCAGCAGGTCCTCGTCGTTGCAGACGATCCCGGTCCCGCGGGCGTAGGCCAGGCCCTCTTCCTTCGTCGCGCAGCCGCTCGGCAGGAAGGAGTAGTCGTACAACAGGAACAACGGCGCCACCCGCACCGGACCGCCCGGACCCTCCCACACCGGGTAGGGGTCCTCGGGCGTGACCACGCCCAGCTCCCGGCAGAGGGCGACCAGATACTCGTAGCGGGCGACACCGCGCAGGGTCACGGTGTCCTTGGGGTGGGTCCACAGCTCGTGGTTGCCGGGCACCCAGACGACCTTGCGGAAGCGCTCCGTGAGCAGTTCCAGCGCCCAGCGGACGTCACGGACGGTCTCGGCCACGTCCCCGGCGACGATGAGCCAGTCGTCCGCGTGCTCCGGATACAGCTTCTCGACCAGTGCCCGGTTCTCCGGATACCCGATGTGCAGGTCGCTGATGGCCAGCAGCCGCCCGCTCCCGCCGGCCCTCGACGCCACCCCGTTCGCCCTTCCTCGTCCGTCCACGGTCCGTGACCACGACAACACATTCCGCGCCTCGCCGACAAGGCGATCTCGGGTCACCTCGACACCCTGCCCCGGACCGGTGAATCCGTAACACCGGCGTTGCACGCGGGGGGCCTCGAAAGCCGTATGATCCCCCCAACACCACCGCCCCGAAACTCCCTTCACCAGGGCGGGTGTCCCTTTCCTCCCCCCTGCCCGGGCACGGGCCGCTCCGTCCTGCCCGCGAACCGTGAAAGGCGGCCTGCATGGCCTCTCGCGTACGCGTCTGGCTCAACCGCACGTACGCGGAGAACGTGTTCTTCATGGATCAGCTGCGAAGAAATCCCAGCGATCGGGCCGTCGAGATCCATGCCACGCACGGCGATCCGGACTCCCCCGTGCTGGCCGCCGCCGACACCGCCGAGCTGGAGCCGGAGGGCCTGTCCCCGGCCGCGTACGTCGAGTTCGCGCTCGACCAGTGCGCCCGGCGCGGCATCGACGTGTTCGTCCCCCGGCTGCACCAGTCGGCGATCGCGGCGCACCGGGCGGACTTCGAGGCGGCCGGCACGGCGCTGCTGGCGCCGACGCCGGAGGCGGTCGCCGTCTTCGAGGACAAGATCGTCGCCTATGAGGCCGTCCAGGCGATCGGCGTGCCCGTGCCGCCGTGGTGGCGCGTACGGTCGGCCGACGAACTCCTCGCCGCTGTCGACGAGTTGGAGTCCACCGGGCACAAGGCGTGCTTCAAGCCGGCCTCCGGCGCGGGCGGCGTCGGCTTCCGCGTGATCACGCGCGCGCCCTTCTCGCTGGCGCACCTCAACGGCTTCCCGAGCCCGTACGTCCATCTCGACCTGGTCGTCGAAGCGCTGCGCGTCGCCGAGGAGCCGGTGGACTGGCTGGTGATGCCGCGGCTGGAGCAGCCCGAGGTGTCCGTGGACTGCCTCACCGGCACGGACAACCGGGTGCGGCTGGCCGTCGGCCGGACCAAGAACGGGCGGCGGCGCGGGTTCACGCTGCACGAGCAGTGGCTGGAGCCGGCCCGCAGGATCGCCGAGGGGTTCGGGCTGCACCATCTCTCCAACATCCAGTTCCGCATGCTCGGGGACGTCCCGGTCCTGATGGACGTCAACTCGCGGCCGGCCGGCGGACTGCACCAGCTGTCCCTGTGCGGCATCAACGTGCCTTGGCTCGCTGTCCAGTTGGCGCTCGGGGAGGACCCGGGCGAGGTGGCTCCGCCGTTCCTCGGGCAGGACTACACGGTGGTGTCGGGGCCGCGGCCGCTGCGTCCGGTGTCCCTGCCGCAGCAGCGGGTCGAGGAGACCGAGGTGCTGCTGCCGGCGGTCCCCTCGCAGCCCGTCGAGGCCGTGGAGAGCGCGGCCCAGGTTCTGCCGCTCTGATCCGCCCACCCCCACGACCCCGGGGCGCACCCCCGAACACACCCGAACACCCCATCGGTATGGACCAATCCTGCAAGGGCTCTTGACAGCTCGATTGGTCCATACCAACTTTGTCTGCGCACCATCCCGCACCTCTGTGCACTCCCGAACACCCCACATTCCCCAGGGAGATCGCGTGCGCACCACACTTCTGAATCGCTCCAGACGCAGAATTCTCGCGCTGTTCGGCGCCGTCGGCCTCGCGGTCGGCGGGGCCGTCGCCCTTCCCGGCACCGCTCATGCGGCGAACATCCTGTCCAACGCCGGTTTCGAGACGGGCTCCCTGTCGCCCTGGACCTGCACCGGCGACCTCGGCTCCGTCGTGACCTCCCCCGTGCACGGCGGATCGCGCGCGCTCCAGGGCGCCGCAAGCGCGAGCGACAACGCCAAGTGCGGGCAGACCGTCTCAGTCCAGCCGAACACGACGTACACGCTCAGCTCCTGGGTGCGTGGCTCCTATGTGTACCTCGGCGTGGACGGCGGGGCCTCGACCTGGACCAACTCACCCACTGCCTACAGCCAGTTGAGCCTGTCCTTCACCACCGGCGCCACGCAGACCAGCGCCCGGGTGTATGTGCACGGCTGGTACGGGCAGGGGACTTACCAGGCCGACGACATCAGCCTCGACGGGCCCGGCGGGGGCGGCGGCGACACCCAGGCGCCCACCGTGCCCGGCAGTCTGCGCTCCACCGCCAAGTCCTCGTCCAGCGTGTCGCTGGCCTGGAACGCCTCCACCGACAACGTCGGCGTCACGGCGTACGACGTGTTCAGCGGCTCCAACCAGGTGCTGAGCGTGTCCGGGACGAGCGCCACGGTCTCCGGGCTCGCGGCGAGCACCTCGTACACCTTCACCGTGCGGGCCCGGGACGCGGCCGGGAACAGCTCGGCGGCCTCCAACACCGTCACTGTCACCACGGATGCGGGCGGCGGCGGAGGCACCGGCTTCAAGCAGGCCGCGCCCTATCTGTACCTCGGCTGGGGCGACCCGCCGAGCGCGACCTCGGTGATGAGCGCGACCGGCATCAAGTGGTACACGATGGCGTTCATCCTCTCGTCCGGCGGCTGCAACCCGGCCTGGGACGGCAGCCGACCGCTGACCGGCGGCAACGACCAGACGGTCATCAACTCCATCCGTTCCGCGGGCGGTGACATCGTCCCCTCGATCGGCGGCTGGAGCGGCAACAAACTCGGCCCGAACTGCTCCACGGCCGAGGCGCTGGCCGGCGCGTACCAGCGAGTGATCGACGCCTACGGTCTGAAGGCCATCGACGTCGACATCGAGAACACGGACGAGTTCGAGAACCCGACCGTGCAGGACCGCGTCCTGAACGCGCTGAAGATCGTCAAGGCCGACAACCCGGGCCTGCGCACGATCCTCACCTTCGGTACCTCGACGACCGGCCCGACCTACTGGGGCAACCGGCTCATCGACCAGGCCAAGGCCCTGAACGCCGGCATCGACGTCTTCACGATCATGCCGTTCGACTTCGGGGGCGGCGCCGACATGTACGGCAACACCGTGAACGCGACCGAGGGGCTGAAGAACAAGCTGAAGTCCGCCTTCGGCTGGGACGACGCCACGGCGTACGCGCACATCGGCATCTCCGGCATGAACGGACTGTCCGACCAGCAGGAGCTCACCTCCACCGCGATCTGGACCCAGATCCGCGACTGGGCGAACTCCCGTCACATCGCCCGGCTCGCCTACTGGGCGGTCAACCGTGACCGGCCGTGCCCCGGCGGCGGTGTGACCAGCAACTGCTCCGGCATCAGCCAGAGCAACTGGCAGTTCACCTCGATCACGGCCGGCTTCACCGGCTGAGCCGACCGCCGCGTCGAGCGGCACCCGACCGGGGGCGTCCCTGCGGGGGCGCCCCCGGCGCATGAACCCACTACCCCGCCGCACCCGCCCTCCGCACTCCCCTCCCCACTCCCCCGCCGCGCGTCCCCTCCCCGTTCCCCTGCCGCGCGTCCCCTTCACCGGTCCATCGGCCTTCCGTGGCACCGGATATCCCTCGCACCGGCGAGGCGGCACCGCTGACCGGCCCGGATACTGGAACTGCCCTTCCCCGAGGAGCCGCCCATGTCCGCCCGGTCCTGGATCGAGGCCGCCGTCGCCCGGTTGCGCACGGCCAACCCGTACGCCGTCGACGGCGCGCTCGCCGCGCTGGTGCTGTTCGCCGCCTCGTTGCAGTGGATCTTCCCCGACGAGGGCGACGACCGGCTGACCTGGCAGGGCTTCCTGCTCGGCACGGCGACGGCGGTGCCGCTGGTGTGGCGGCGCAGGGCGCCCTTCGTGACGGCGTGGGCGGTGTCGCTGGCCACGGTCGCCATGGCCGTGTACCACGCCCCGCCGCCGACCGTGATCTACGGCGGGCTCGTCGTGCTGTACACGGTCGCCACCGTGTGCCCGCCGATCGAGCGGCGGCTGATGCTGCTGGGCTGGCTGTTCGGCGTGTTCTTCACGGTCTTCCTCAAGGAGCACGCCCAGCCGTTCGAGTACGCCTTCCACCTGCTGAGCGTGGTGTGCGCCTACGCGCTCGGCATGCTGGCCCGGGTGCAGCGCGCCTACACGGCGGCCCTGGAGGACCGGGCCCGGCGGCTGGAGCGGGAGCGCGCGGCGGACACCGAGCGTGCGCGGGCGCAGGAGCGTTCCCGGATCGCCCGGGACATGCACGACATCCTCGCCCACGCGGTCAGCCTGATGGTGGTGCAGGCCGAGGCGGGTCCGGTGGTGGTGCGCACCGACCCGGCGCGCGCGGAGGCGGTGTTCGACACGATCGCGGCGACCGGGCGGGACGCGATGACACAGCTGCGGCGCATCCTCGGCGTGCTGAAGGAGGAGCAGCCCCTGACCGGCGGGGAGCGGGTGCCGCAGCCCGGGGTGGCCGCGCTGCCGGCGCTGGCCCACCAGGTGGCGGAGTCGGCGGGGCTGCGGGTGGAACTGCGCACGGACGGCGAGCCCCGGCCCCTGCACCGCGACACGGAGGTCGCGGCCTACCGGGTGGTGCAGGAGGCCCTCACGAACACGGTCAAGCACGCGTACGCTTCTTCAGCGGTGATCGAACTCGACTGGACGGAGCACGCCTTGACCCTCAGCGTGACCGACGACGGCCGGGGTCCGGCCGGCACCCCCGGCGGGCACGGGCTGATCGGCATCCGGGAGCGGGCCGCGGCCTGCGGAGGCGACGCCGCGGCCGGGCGCGGGCCGGACGGCGGCTTCCGGGTCCTGGTACGCCTTCCGGTGGCGGCCGACCGGGCGGCCCTCGGGTGAGCGTCCGGGTGGTCGTCGCGGACGACCAGGAACTGGTCCGGATCGGCTTCAGCATGATCCTCCAGGCGCAGCCGGACATCGAGGTGGTGGCCGAGGCGGGCGACGGGGCCGAGGCGGTTGAGGCCGTGCGGCGGCACACGCCGGACGTGCTGCTGCTGGACATCCGGATGCCCGTCATGGACGGTCTGGAGGCGGCCCGGCGGGTGTGTGCCGAGTCGGACTGCAAGGTGGTCATGCTGACCACGTTCGACCTCGACGAGTATGTGTACGACGCGCTGTGCGCGGGGGCCAGCGGCTTCCTGCTGAAGGACGTGCGCCGCGACGACCTGGTGCACGCGGTGCGGGTGGTCGCGGCCGGGGACTCGCTGCTCGCGCCGACGGTCACCCGCAGGCTGGTCGCCGACATCGTGCGCCGCCGCAGGGCGGAGGCCGCCTCGGAGGTCACCCCCATACGTCTGGACGTGCTCACCGCCCGCGAGGTGGAGACGCTGCGGTTGCTGGCCCGCGGACTGACCAACGCGGAGATCGCGACGACGATGTTCGTCAGCGAGCACACCGTGAAGACGCACGTCAGCAACGTGCTGTCGAAGCTGGGGCTGCGCGACCGGGTGCAGGCGGTGATCTCCGCCTACGAGACGGGTCTGGTGACGCCGGGCGGCGGCGAACACAATGACCCTTCATGATCGAGATCGGGTTTCTACGCCCTGAGGACCGCGGCGAGTGGGAGCGACTCGCGCGCGGCTACAAGGAGTTCTACGCCACCGAGACCACCGACGAGGAGTACGAGGCGACCTGGCGCCGCCTGCTGGCGGGCACCGAGGTGTACGGCCTGGGCGCCCGGACCCCCGACGGACGCCTGGTCGGCATCACGCACTACCTCTTCCACGCCCACTGCTGGATGGCCGACAGCTGCTACCTCCAGGACCTGTTCGTGGCCGAGTCCGCCCGCGGGCAGGGCGTGGCCCGGGCCCTGATCGAGGCGGTGGCGGCCCGCGCCCGCGACCGGGGCGCGCCCCGGCTGTACTGGACCACCCAGGACCACAACAGCACCGCCCGGGCCCTCTACGACAAGGTCGCCGCCTTCAACGGCTTCCTGCGCTACGACTATCCGCTCGGCGACGCCTAGGGACTGTCCGGCGTCGCTCAGCGGGCGGGAAGCGTCGGACAGGCCCTACTCGCCCGGCTCGTCCAGCTCCTCGAACAGGGTCAGCTGGAGGCCGGCGGGGGCCTGGAGCCGGGAGTTCAGGGAGTTTCAGGGGTGCGGGTCGGCTCGGCGATCACCTCCGCGCCCGCGCCGGCCAGCCGCGCGGTGACGGCCCGGGAGTCGCCGACCTCGAAGGCGACCCGCACCTGCGCGGCCACACGGCGGCCCACCTCGACGTCGTCGATGAACGCCGCGTGGTTCGGGTCGGTGAGCTCCAGGGTGGCCCGGCCCGCCTCCAGGATGGTGACGTGACCGCCCGGCGAGGAGAACGCGGCGCGCTCGGGCAGGCCCAGGACGTCGCGGTAGAAGTGCAGGGCCGCCTCGTAGTCCTCGGCGGTGACGACCAGGCGCAGCTCGCGGACGGCGGGTTCGTCGGACATGACGCACACTCCTCAGTGATCACGGTTGCCGACCGGGTCAACTTCCCGCTCCCACCGCTTGATTCCCGCGCTCACCCGGTCGTACGACTGGTCCTTCCGCCCGAGGCGCCTCCCCCGCTCCTCGTAGCGCCCACCCGTCGTACGAGCGGCCCCGCCGGCCAAGGCCCCTCCGGGCCGGTCCTCCGGTCCGGAAGGCTCCTCACCTGGCCCTTACGCACGAGGGCTCCTCCCCGCGCAGGACCGCCGCCCCGCGGGCTCCCCCCGGCGGACGACCGCCGCCCCGCTCCCCCTCCCCCGTGTGGCCCATCCGCGCCCGCCTCTCCCCCGTACGGCCGACCCCCGCAAACCGCTCCCTCCGGCGATCCGGCGGAAGGGGGTCCGGCGGGACTCTGAGGGCGAAGCGATCGGACAACTCCGGGAGGGGCCGTGCTCGCCACGCTCGCCCGGGCGGCGACCCGCCGCCCGCTCACCGTCATTCTGCTGTGGACGCTGTTCCTGATCATCGGCTTCGGCCTCGGGACGGGCGTCTTCGGGCGGCTGTCCGACAACGTGCCGGAGGTCCCGGGCACGGAGTCGGAGCACGCCGCCCGGTACCTCGACCGCAACGACCCGACCGGCGAATCGCTCACCGCCGTCGTCGAGGGCGTGCCCGTCGCCGACGCGGACCTGCGCGTCCAGGTGGAGCGGGCGGTCGCCGACGTACGCGACATCGCCGGGGTCGCGGCTGTGCCCGACCCGTACCGGACACCCGGCCTGGCCGCCGAGGACGGACGGGCCCTGATCATCCCGGTCACCCTGGAGGGCGGGCTCGACGACGCCGCCGAGGAGTCCGCTGTGGACGCGGCCGCCGAGCGCATCAGGGAGATCGACGCGCCCGAGGTGCACGTCAGCGGCGGCCCGCTGCTCGGGCAGCAGCTCGGCGAGCGGGCCCAGGAGGACGTGAAGAACGCCGAGCTGATCTCGCTGCCCGTGGTGCTGGGTCTGCTGCTGGTGGTGTTCGGCGGGCTGCGTACGGCGGCGCTGCCGCTGGTGATCGCGGTGAGCGGGATCGCGGGCGCGTTCCTGGCGCTGTTCGTGTTCAGCGAGGTCACCGACATCTCGGTGTACGCCATCCAGGTGACGACCATGCTGGGGCTCGGCCTCGCGGTGGACTACGCGCTGCTGATGCTGGTCCGCTTCCGCGAGGAACGGCGGCACACCGACGACGTGGCCGTGGCCGTGCGACGCACGGTCGAGCGGGCCGGCCGTACGGTGCTGTTCTCCGGGCTGACGGTCGCGGTCAGCCTGACCGGGCTGCTGGTCTTCCCCAGCGTGTTCCTGCGCAGCATGGGTCTGGCCGTGGCAGCCGTGGTGGTGCTGGACATGCTGGCCGCGGTCACCCTGCTGCCCGCGCTGCTGACCCGGTTCGGCGGGAAGATCCCCGCGGCCAAGGTCCGCCCCGACGGCGAGGAGGGCCGCTTCTTCGCCCGCGTCGCCCGCTTCTCGGCGCGCCGCCGGATCGCCGTCCTGGCCACCGCCGTACCCGCCCTGCTGATGCTGGCCCTGCCGGTCACCGGCCTGCGGATCGCCATCGGCGACGCCACGCAGCTGCCCGCGAGCACCGAGGCCCGGCAGCTGTACGACACGGTCGGTGAGCACTTCCCGGCGGGCAGCGGCGTCGACCCGGTCACGGTCCTGCTGCGGCCGGGCACGGACCCGGTCACGGCCGACCGTGTCCTCGCCCTGCGGCCCGGTGCCACGCAGCGGGAGCTGCCGGACGGCGCCACGGTGATCTCGCTGCCGCCGGCCGGCAGCGTGGACGGCACGGCGGCGACCGACCTGGTGCGCGAGGTGCGTCAGGTGCGCGGGGACGAGCCGGTCGAGGTCACCGGGACCGCGGCGCGGCTGGTCGACTTCCGCGAGATGCTCACCGACCGTGCCCCGCTGGCGGCGCTGACCGTGCTGACCGGCATTTTCGTCCTGCTGTTCGCGTTCACCGGCTCGGTGCTGCTGCCGCTGCGCACCATCGCGACGACGCTGCTCAGCCTGGGCGCCGCGCTCGGTGTGGTGGTGTGGGTGTTCCAGGACGGGCATCTGGCCGGGCTGCTGGGCGCCGAGGGGCTGGGCGCGCTCAGCCTGACCGCGCCGCCGCTGATCGTGGCGATCGCCTTCGGGCTGGCCATGGACTACGAGCTGTTCATCCTGGCCCGCATCCGTGAGGCACGGGAGCAGGGCGCGGACGAGTCGGAGGCCGTGGTGACGGGGCTGCGGCGGTCCGGCCGGGTGGTGACCTGCGCGGCGCTGCTGCTGGCGGTGGTGTTCGGCGCCTTCATGACCGGCGGCTTCTCCCCGATCCTGCAGATCGGGCTCGGGCTGACGCTGGCGGTGCTGATCGACGCGACGGTCGTACGCATGCTGCTCGTCCCGGCGACAATGGCCCTGCTGGGCCGCCGCGCCTGGTGGGCACCGCGGCCGCTGCGCCGGGTGCACGACCGGATCGGGCTGCGGGAAGAGGCCCCGGCGGAGCGGGAGCTGGTGCGTCAGTGACGTCCCGGCGCTGAGACCGCCGGGCCGAACGGGCCGCCCACCGCCACGGTGGGCGGCCCGTTCCGGTTGCCCCGGCCCATTCCGGTCCCCCGCCCCGATCCCGAAGTCCGGCCCGGCGCCCGTTCCCAACCCGGCCGGTGTCCGACCTGATCGGTGCCCGGCCCGGCCGATGTCCGACCTGATCGGTGCCCGGCCCGGCCGATGTCCGACCTGATCGGTGCCCGGCCCGGCCGATGTCCGGCCTCCATCCGGTGCCGCGGCCCGATTCCGAAGCCCGGCCCGGCCCGTTCCCAACCCGGGCCGGTGTCCGACCTGATCGGTGCCCGGCCCGGCCGATGTCCGGCCTCTATCCGGTGCCGCGGCCCGATTCCGAAGTCCGGCCAGGCCGGTTTCAGGCCCGGCCGGTTTCAGGCCCGGCCGGTGTCAGACCCAGCCGAAATCCGGCCCAGCCGGTGTCAGACCCAGCCGAAGTCAGGCCCGGCGGGTGTCAGACCCAGCCGGTTTCAGACCCGGCCGGTGTCAGACCCAGCCGAAGTCCGGCCCGGCCGGTTTCAGACCCGGCCGGTTTCAGGCCCGGCCGAGGTCCGGCCCGGCCGGCGCAGCGGCCCGCCGCGTCCGGCCTGTCCCGCTTCAGCACCTGAACTGCCCTGCGACTCAAGTTCCTTCTTTGCTTCACCTCTTGACGACCGGGGCGGGTCGGGAGCACATTGGGCGGCGTCTTGAGAGCGCTCTCAAGAGCGTTCCCGGCGCAGCCCGGCGATTCGCTCTCAAGGCATCGACGCACGGCTCTCGCACGACAGTACGGCTCCCCGCACCCCCCGTATCCCGAGAGGCAACCATCACATGAGCGACATACCAGGCATGCGCAGACGGCGCACGCTGCGCCAGGCACTGGTGGCGGGCTTCGGCGCGCTCGCCCTCGCCGCGGCCGCCGCGACGACCGCCGTCACCACGGCGAGCGCCTCCGCCCCGCCGCCCCCGTCCGGCTGGACGCAGGTCTTCCTCGATGACTTCAACGGGGCCGCCGGATCGGGCGTCAACACCGCCAACTGGCAGTACACGACGGGCACCAGCTACCCCGGCGGGCCCGCCGGCTTCGGTACCGGCGAGGTCGAGACAATGACCTCCAGCACCAACAACGTCTCGCTCGACGGCGCGGGAAACCTCCGGATCACCCCACGGCGCGACGCCGCGGGCAACTGGACGTCGGGCCGTATCGAGACGAACCGCTCCGACTTCCAGCCGCCCGCCGGCGGCAAACTCCGCGTCGAGGCCCGGCTCCAGATGCCGAACGTGACCGGCGCCGCCGCCAAGGGCTACTGGCCCGCCTTCTGGATGCTGGGCGCCCCGTACCGCGGCAACTGGTGGAACTGGCCCGGCATCGGCGAGCTGGACATCATGGAGAACGTCCAGGGCATCAACAACCTGTGGGCCACGATGCACTGCGGCACCAGCCCGGGCGGCCCCTGCAACGAGAAGTCCGGCATCGGCGGCCAGAAGGTCTGTGAGGGCACGACCTGCCAGGGCGGCTTCCACACCTACGCCGTGGAGTGGGACAAGTCGACCAGCCCCGAGGAGATGCGCTTCTACCTCGACGGGGTCAACTTCCATACGGTCAGGCAGAATCAGGTCGACGCGACGACCTGGACCAACGCCACCAACCACGGCTACTTCATCATCTTGAACGTCGCGATGGGCGGCGAGTTCCCGGCGGCGTTCGGCGGCGGCCCCGACGGCGGCACGGTCCCCGGTCACCCGCTCGTGGTCGACTACGTGCAGGTGCTCCAGTCGACCGGCGGTGGCGGCACGACCCCGCCGCCCACCACCCCGCCGCCGTCCGGCAACCGTGACGCGTACAGCGCGACCCAGGCAGAGTCGTACGACGGCCAGGCGGGCGTCGGCACCGAGACCACCACGGACACGGGCGGCGGCCAGAACATCAGCACGCTCGCCAACGGCGACTACGCGCTGTACCAGGGCGTCAACTTCGGTTCCTCGGCGGCCAGGCAGTTCAACGGCCGGGTCGCGAGCGGCGCGGCCGGCGGTGTCAGCGGACTCGTCGAGGTGCGACTGGACAGCCGTACGAACGCCCCGATCGGCAGCTTCGCGGTGGGCGACACCGGGGGCTGGCAGTCGTGGCGGACCGTGCCCGCCAACATCAGCGGCGTGACCGGCACGCACGACGTGTATCTGACCTTCACCAGCGGCCAGCCGGCCGACTTCGTGAACGTCAACTGGTTCAGCTTCGGCCACTGAGAGGAAGCCGACCGATGATCACACGTACCCCGGCCGGTTCCGCGGTGCCACGCCCCGAGGTCCGGCGGCTGCTGACCGCCGTCCTGACCGCTCTCCTCACGGTGCTGGCACTCGGCCTGGCCGGGGCGGCGCCCGCGAAGGCCGCCGCCGACTACACCCAGGGCGTCACGCCGACCGGCTCGGGCTCGGTCCAGATCTGGTTCCGGCCGACCGCCCCCGCGTCCCTGGTCGATGTGCACTACCTGTCGCCCAGCGCCGGTCAGCAGAGCTTCCGGATGACGAACAACGCGGGGACCTGGCAGCAGAACGTCAGTGGCCTGCCGAGCGGCTTCACCCTGGAGTACTGGTTCACGTACGAGAAGAGCGGTCCGCTGTACGACACCCCGCACTTCACCCACACCGTCGGCAGCGGCGGAGGGGGTGGCGGCTCAGGCGGGGGCGGCACCGGCAGCTTCCCGATCACGTTCCTGAACAACACCCGTGGCGCCTACGCGAATTCACAGATCCATGTCACCGTGCTCGGTCAGGTGACGCCCGGTCAGTGGTCGTACATGAGGCCGGACGGGACCATGGCCCACATCAACCATCTGGACGCGAGCGCGCCCGGACACCTGACCAAGAACGGCGTGAACTACCCGAACATGTCCTTCACGCTGGCCCAGTCCGGCGGTTCCGTGCCCTCCCCCACGTCGATCCGCGGCGGCCGGATCTACGTCTCCCTCGGCTCCCCGATGTACATCCCCGTCTCGCCGGACGACCAGGGCTGGGGCGGCCCCGACCTGCGCAACCCCAACGACCCCAACACCGACGTCTACTACGACTGGTACGAGTACACCTACGTCCACGGGCAGGTGGCGTTCGGCGGCAACACCACCCAGGTCGACCAGTTCGGCTTCCCGATGACGTCACGTCTGACGCAGACGTCCAGCGGCTACGACAGCACGCAGGGCATCACGCTGACCCGCGCCCAGGTCATGTCGGGCTACGCCGCCTCGGTGGGCGCGGCCTTCAAGCCGCTGCAGAACACGTACCGGATCATCGCCCCGCGTTCGTCCAACCTCTTCCTGGCGGGAGGCTCCCAGGCCAACTACCTCCAGTCGTACGTCGACCAGACCTGGTCCTACTACTCCACCCACCCCTTCAAGCTGACCCGGCTCGGTGAGACCTTCTCGGGACAGGTCTCCGGGAACACCCTCACCTTCACCAAGAACGGCGCCGGACCCTACACGCTCCAGAAGCCGACCTCACCGGACGTCATGGCCTGCGCGGGCGCGCTGGCCTCGGGCAGCGACCAGGAGAAGCAGCTCGGCGCCGAGTTCTGCGCCGCGTTCAACCGGGGCGTGGCCCTCGACACCACGGCCTGGTACACCCCGTCCGCCTACTACACCGGAGGTGTCAAGAACGACTACGCGGCCTTCCTGCACACCGTCGGCCTCGGCAAGCGCGCCTACGCTTTCCCCTACGACGACGTCAACGACCAGTCGTCGGTACAGATCCTGGGCAACGCGAACCCGCCGACCGGACTGACGCTCGGCATCGGCTGGTGATCCACCGGAAGTGAGAGGGGGCGGGCCCGCGCGGCCCGCCCCCTCAGCGCATTTCGGCCCGGAACGCGGCCGGCGTCAGGTCCGTGTGCTGGTGGAAGAACTTCGAGAAGTTCGCCGCGTCGGGAAAGCCGACCGCCACGCCGACACGGCCGATGGGCAGGTCGGTGTGGGCCAGCAGGCGCTTGGCCTCCAGGACGACCCGTCTGTCGATGAAGCCCTTCGGGGTCTGACCGGTGGCGGCGCGCACCGCGCGCACCAGGGTACGTCGGGAGATGGAGAGCGCGTCGGCGTAGGAGCTGACGCTGTGGTTGATGGCGAAGCCCTGCTCCACGGCGTCCCGGAAGAGCGTGAACGTGGTGTCGGACTGGTGCCGCTCGGCCTCCGCGGAGCCGGCCGCGAGATGGGCGAGGCGCAGCAGGAACGCCGTGAGGGAGTGCCGCAGGACCGCGGTGTGCAGGCTGAGCGGGAGGGTCCTGTCGTCCTCGTACTCACGCCGGAGCTGCTCCAGTGAGGACTTCAGCCCGGCGAGCCGCGCCGCGTCGGGGCGCAGCAGCGGCGGCAGGTCGTAGCGGTAGAGGCCGGTGGCCTCGACGGTGGCGCGTGGCAGAAAACCGGGCTGCATGGTCAGGACGGTTCCGCGGTACTCGGCCGCGGTCGAGAAGCGGTGCACCTGTCCGGGACGGATCCAGAGCAGGTCGCCGGCCCGCGCCTCGTACTCGGCGAAGTCGACCATGTGGCGCACAGGACCGGCGGAGAAGAGCATCACCACGTGGAAGTCGATGCGGTGGACCTTGTCCAGCGGTGCGTCGTCGGCGTGCCAGGTGTGCCCCGAGCCGAGGGAGCCGACCTGCATGCCGACGCCGCTCACGCTGAGGTCGACGGGGAAGGCGAAGGTCCTGATCCCTTCGCCGTCGTCGGCTCCCCGGTGCTCGTCCGCTCCGCGCGGGGTGGTTCTGTCCGCCATGTCCTTCTCGTACTGCCTCGTCCGTACGGGTGATGTCCCACTTTCACCAAAGGCTGACACATGCCGACCTGGCCTCGTAAAAGTCAGACTTTTAATGTCTAACGCGTCCGACCAGCAATCCCGCTCCTCCAGAGGACTTCTTGAAGATGAGCACGCAGACGCCCGAAGGCTTCGAGTGGACCTCACTCGACCGGCGTGCCGTCGACACCGCCCGCCTTCCGGCGGCCGATGCCGTGCGCAGGGTGGGCCACGGCCACCCGGGCACCGCGACGGGTCCGGCCCCCGCCGCGTACACGCTCTTCGGGCGGAGATCCCGCGCCGCCGCTCCACCCGCCCGGCCCCGCACGGCCCGGCCCTCACCCGGCAGGGCGTACCCCCGGACGCGCGTAACCCGGACGCCGCGCACGGCGGTCGCCCTCAGGGGCCGTGCCGCGCTGGCCAACGCGCGCCTCGCCTACGAGGCCTACGAGGAGGTCTTCTCGGGCGGCCGCTGGCGTGCCCTGGCCAACGCCGGCGCCCACCGGCAGCGCCCGCTGTGGGCCTCGACCGGGGTGAAGGACCCGGCGTACAAGGACACCCTGTACGTGGAGGAGCTGGTCGCGCCCGGCACGGTCAACACCATGCCGGAGGCCACGCTGAACGCCACCGCCGACCACGGCGACATCACCGGCGACACCGTCACCGGCGGCTACGACCGGGCCCGCGCCGACCTCGCGGCCCTGGAACGGCTCGGCATCTCCTACGCCGAGGTCGTGGCCAAGCTGGAGGACGAGGGCGTGGCCAAGTTCGAGGTGGCCTGGCAGGACCTGCTGGACACCGTCACGAAGTCGCTCATGAGCAAGGGAGTTGACGGGGAATGAGCACGGCGAGGACCCGGGCGGGTCGGGCGGGTGCGAAGGCACGGGCCGCCGCGGGTGCCGCGCTCGGCTGGGCCAACCCTCTGCACGACGACCGCGACCGCAGGCTCCCGCGGATCGCGGGCCCGTCCGGGCTGGTGATCTTCGGTGTGACCGGTGACCTGTCCCGCAAGAAGCTGATGCCGGCCGTGTACGACCTGGCCAACCGCGGTCTGCTGCCGCCGGGCTTCTCGCTGGTGGGCTTCGCCCGCCGCGACTGGGAGGACCAGGACTTCGCCCAGGTCGTCCACGACGCGGTCCGCGAGCACTCCCGCACGCCGTTCCGCGAGGAGGTCTGGCAGCAGCTCGCCGAGGGCATGCGGTTCATACCGGGCGACTTCGACGACGACACGGCGTTCAAGACGCTGCGGCAGACCGTGGACGAGCTGGACTCGGCACGCGGCACCAGCGGCAACTACGCCTTCTACCTCTCCGTGCCGCCGAAGTTCTTCCCGAAGGTCGTCCGGCAGCTGAAGAAGCACGGCCTGGCCGGCGGGCCCGAGGGTGCCTGGCGGCGCGCGGTCATCGAGAAGCCGTTCGGGCACGACCTGGCGAGCGCGCGGGAGCTGAACGCGATCGTGCACGACGTGTTCGACCCGGAGCAGGTCTTCCGGATCGACCACTACCTCGGCAAGGAGACCGTCCAGAACATCCTGGCGCTGCGCTTCGCCAACCAGATGTTCGAGCCGATCTGGAACCGCTCCTACGTCGACCACGTGCAGATCACGATGGCCGAGGACATCGGCATCGGGGGCCGCGCGGGCTACTACGACGGCATCGGATCGGCCCGTGACGTCATCCAGAACCACCTGCTCCAGCTGTTGGCGCTCACCGCGATGGAGGAACCCGCCGCCTTCGACGCGGGCTCGCTGCTCACCGAGAAGCTGAAGGTCCTCAGGGCCGTGAAGCTGCCGGAGGACCTGGGCCGGCACACCGTGCGCGGCCAGTACGCGCCGGGCTGGCAGGGCGGGGCGCGGGTGCGCGGCTATCTGGAGGAGGACGGTATCGACCCGACCTCCACGACCGACACCTACGCGGCCGTCAAACTGAACGTGGACAACCGCCGCTGGGCGGGCGTGCCCTTCTACCTGCGCACCGGCAAGCGGCTGGGCCGCAGGGTGACGGAGATCGCGGTCGTCTTCCAGCGGGCCCCGCACTCCCCCTTCGACTCCACGGCCACCGAGGAGCTCGGCCAGAACGCCATCGTCATCCGGGTGCAGCCGGACGAGGGCGTGACCGTCCGCTTCGGGTCCAAGGTGCCGGGCACCTCGATGGAGATCCGGGACGTGACGATGGACTTCGCCTACGGCGAGTCGTTCACCGAGTCCAGCCCGGAGGCCTACGAGCGGCTCATCCTGGACGTCCTCCTCGGGGATGCCAACCTGTTCCCCCGTCACCAGGAAGTGGAAGAGTCCTGGAAGATCCTCGACCCGATCGAGGAGCACTGGGCGACACACGGCCGCCCGGCGCGGTACGCGTCGGGCAGCTGGGGCCCCGAGGAAGCGGACGAGATGCTCGCACGAGACGGACGGAGCTGGCGCAGGCCATGAAGATCGACCTGACCGACACCACGGCAAGCAAGATCAACAAGGCGTTGGTGCAGGGCCGCCGAGCCATCGGCACCCCGGCCGTGGGCATGGTCCTGACGATGGTGATCGTCACGGACGAGGAGAACGCCTACGACGCCATCAAGGCGGCCGAGCGGGCCTCGCACGAACACCCCTCGCGCACCCTGGTCGTCATCAAGCGGCACGCCCGCACCCCGCGCGACCGCACGGCCTCCCGGCTCGACGCCGAGGTCCGGGTGGGCGCGGACGCGGGCACCGGCGAGACCGTGGTGCTGCGTACCTACGGCGAGGTGTCCGACCACGCCGACTCGGTCGTGCTGCCGCTGCTGCTGCCGGACGCCCCGGTGGTCGTGTGGTGGCCGGTGGACGCCCCCGAGGTGCCCGCCAAGGACCCGCTCGGCGCGCTGGCCCAGCGCAGGATCACCGACATGTACGCGGTCGAACACCCGCTGGACGCCCTGGAGCTGCGCGTACGCTCCTACGCCCCCGGCGACACCGACCTCGCCTGGACCCGGCTGACGCCGTGGCGCTCGATGCTGGCCGCGGCCCTGGACCAGGCGCGGGCGAAGGTCACCTCGGCGGCGGTGGAGAGCGAGGCGGAGAACCCCAGCGCCGAGCTGCTGGCCCGCTGGCTGGAGGCCCGCCTCGGCGTCGTGGTCGACCGTGTCGTGACGGCCGGGCCGGTGGTCACGGCCGTACGGCTGGGCAGCGAGCACGGCGAGATCGTCATCGACCGCCCCGAGGGCCCGCTGGCCACGCTGACCCTGCCCGGCCAGCCCTCGCGCACCCTCGCCCTGAAGGTGCGCCCCACGTCCGAACTCATCGCCGAGGAGCTGCGGCGCCTCGACGCCGACGAGATGTACGCCATCGCCCTGCGCGGCGTGGCCGGCAAGGAGAACGCCACTCATGTCTGACTCCCCCAAGCTCACCCTGCGCCCGGAGTGGGCCGCCCTGGAGGACCACCGTGCCGAGGGACAGCCGACCCTGCGCGAGCTGTTCGCGACGGACCCCGGCCGCGCCGAGCGGTACGTGGTGCGCGTCGGTGACCTGCGCATCGACTACTCCAAGCATCTGATCAACGACGAGACCCTCGCCCTGCTCCAGGAACTCGCCGCCGCCACGGACGTGTTCGGGCTGCGGGACGCGATGTTCCGCGGCGAGAAGATCAACAGCACCGAGGGGCGGGCGGTCCTGCACACGGCGTTGCGGG
>NZ_JBEXPR010000022.1:0-7408 GCF_040612135.1 Streptomyces sp. NPDC006458
CTGCTGCCAGGACCACCCACGACCCCTGGCCCTCACGCAACGTGACAGCCAGTCAGTCCACTCGGGACGACACACCGCTCAAGTTCGAAGACCCGCCTTGCCGCGGGCACGCATCCGGTAGAACGCGGCGCGGCTCATCTCGATCTCTTCGAGGACTTCGGGGAGCTTGAGCATCTGGGGGCGAGCCATGGTGCGACTCCTTTGGAGAGGCGCTGCTTCGGGATGGAGGCGAGGCGTGTGTCCGAGGTGCGGATTTCTGCGTCATTGCGTCATCAGCGTCACTCGGGCCGCTGACCTGCGGCTCTGTGTGACGCGGTGGTTTGGGGGTGCGTCATCGGATGACGCAGGATGACGCAGAGTCCGTGGCCTGCGTCATGGATGTACCCGCAGGTCAGGTGCCGCCTTTCTGTCTGCATGACGCAGATGACGCAGCGTCTTCCCTCCTAGGACAAAGGAGAGGTGTGTCTGTTGGGGTGAGGGCGCCTTACAGCGTGAAGAAGGAGCCGCTGCGCGCGCGTCCTTGGGCGGCGTTCCGCCCGAACAGCAAGAGGAGCACGCCCGGCCGAGTGGTGCTCCTCTTGCTTGTCCTCTCGCGCCGATCGGCGGGAGCACCGGTCAGAACATTGGCTTGTGCTCGTGCGGGGGCGGGGGGCGGGGGGGCGTGGATACGCCGTGCATTGACGGCGCGAGAAACCTCTACGGCCCGCCTGTGCCTCAGCCGACGAAAGTCAGCCACGACGGCGGGTTCGTCGATCACTTTACGCACGCGTATGCCTAGCTGTGCCCCCGTCGGCCTCAGCCACGCTGCTGCTGGCATGGAATCAGAGAAACAACCGCCGGCCGGTCAGCGCAATTGAGCCTCTGTCTGATCCATTTCCTCACGTGGCCGGATATTCTTCGTCAACCTCTGATCTTGCTCAAGTCACACGCTTCCTCATTCTGCACATGTTGAACTTGAGGTCCTTGCCAACTCGCCGTCCAGGGAGTGGCACGCAAACATGGGGGAATCATCGTGAAGAGAAAGTCCAGTGCCATTGTCAGTCTTGCCGGACTACTCGCGATGGCCACTGTGGTACCGGCTTTCGCCGACGACTCAGACCCAGAAAGTGGTGTCGTCGCACCAGCCGAGGTTGCCGACGGCGCGGCTGTCGTGCCTGGGAGCGTCACCGATCAACCCGCCGCCAACGCCGTCAGCGGTGAAGACAGCACCGAGGGTCTAAACGAGGACGCTGATCTTCCGAGCGAGGCGGACGTGACAGAGAAGCCCGTCCAGGACGGCAGGCCCAGTGGCCACGATCTGCACCCCAACGCGACACATTGTGATTCATCGAAGGTGGTGAAAATCACCTCGAACCTGAAGAACACGATGGCTATCAAGTACTCCACGTTCGTTAAGAACAACACGTCGTCCCCTATCGACTTCAAGTTCACGTCCAAGAAGTCGGGCACCACCACCATTGGCGGATCCGTTACATTCAGTGGCGAGGTGAAGATGCTGTGGCTCGGCAAGATTAAGACAGAGGTCCAAGCGAACGCCAGTAAGACCTGGACCTCCGAACTCGGCGTCGAGACGGGAGGCAAGGTCAAGGCTCACTCAACGGTCTACGGCGACTACGGCATCATGAAGGAGAACATTTACGGATACTTCTACTCGGTTTACAGCAACTGCACGGTCAGCGCCAAGACCTACGCGAAGGTCTGGGCCCCGTATAGAGAGGGCTGGGTCGTCAACTAAGGGCTCTCCCGCAAACTGCTGGTCACGAGTGAGGTGATCTTGCTGTGGCTGGTGCGATCGCGGTGTCGGAGGCGTCCTGGATAGCCTTGTTTAGCCGGGCTGAGGCCGCGTCAGTTCGGCAAGCTGATTACCGCGTTGTGGCACGAGGTCGCAGACCCCGCCCGCAACGGTCGGCCGTGGAGCCATCCGGTGGAGGACCGGGTGCTACTGGTCGCCGCGTAGTGGCGGACGAATCTCACCCTGCGGCAGTTGGCGCCGCTGTTCGGTGTGTCGAAGTCCGTGGCAGACCTCCTTATCGATCACTTAGGGTCGGCACTTACGCTTCAGCAGCGCCAGCGGCTCCGCAAAGACACGGTGCTGATCGTGGACGGCTTCCTGGTGCCTACCCGCGACCATAACATCGCCCAGCAGCCGAAGAACTACCGGTATTCCACCAGCACGTACCTCACGCTCGCGCGCCTCGGCCGGCCCAATTGGCTGAGGCGCGCACGTCTCTATCCAAGGAGAAAACGTATGCGTCCAGCCGCGCC
The DNA here is from genome assembly GCF_040612135.1 of Streptomyces sp. NPDC006458. Classification (NCBI taxonomy): domain Bacteria; kingdom Bacillati; phylum Actinomycetota; class Actinomycetes; order Kitasatosporales; family Streptomycetaceae; genus Streptomyces; species Streptomyces sp. NPDC006458. The sequence goes on from NZ_JBEXPR010000022.1 coordinate 2,266, forward strand.
CGTGCCGGTCCTTCTACTTCTTCTACTCCTATCGTCGTGCACTGCCCACGACACCGAGGGCAGTGCCCACCCCACCCCCTCCGAGTCCCCGGCAACCCAAGTGCCCTCCGTTTCCGCTTCCCCGAAGAGTCCCCAGGACTCTCTCGCCCTCCCTCAGCGGCCCAGCTTCCTCGTTCCTGTCACTCAGGGAAGTCGCAGCGAAGACCTACCAGCTTTCACGTCAACCGAAGACGTCTATAGCATTCACGCTCTGTGCACGGGCAAGGGCAGCGTGAGCATCCACTATGGCCCTCATGACGAAGATCCGAGCAAGGTCAAGTGCGGCACCCCGGTGACTGTCGGTCGCGTCTACACCGACCGCGGAAAGCGGCAGAACCTCTCCATGCAGGTTGACGGTTCCGATATCCACTGGGCTGTAGCCGTAGTGGCCGGAACACACGCCATGTGACCCACGACTCGACAGTGAGGCACCACGTTGAGTCTGTGGTCTTCGAGGCTCGCTCCAAGGTGGCTCCGCAAGGCCGCAGAGCCGACCGCGCCAGCCACGACGGACCTCTCTCTGGCATCAAGCGGCTGATTGCGCGCGGGGAGCGGAGCGAGCCGCACTTGATGGAGTAGGGAAAGTCTTATCCCGCTGGGATGAGCCGCTTGCCGTCGTGGCTGCGTACCTGGGGGCCGTTGCCGTCCAGCGCGTCCAGGAGTCGGACCGCGAAGACCTCGGACATGCGCTCGCTGACTTCAGCAGGTATGAGCCAGGAGACCGCGGTCGACTCGTTCGACGTGCGTTCCGTGCCGCCGGACGGCTTGCAGCGGAAGACCAGGGCGACGATGCCGCGGGTGGTGTTCTTGTCGAAGCCGGGGCCGGGCAGCCAGGCGCCCAGGTCGGCCTTCTCGCCCTCGGCCGGTGGGCGACGGCGGGGCAGGGGTCGTACCGTCCGGTCGCGCGCCGGAACCGTGGCCAGAGCACCGCACCGCCGAGGCCACGCCCCCGTCACCGTACCGGCCGGTCCTTCCGTGCACCGTGACGGACATGTCCCGGATCGGTGACGTAAGGGGTTTCTGTATCGCGCCTGGTCAAGGCCGTTGCTACGGTCCCCCCGACCACCAGGCGCGGCCGGTCGGGCTGTGCGGAACAGGGGGAGAGACGATGAACGCCCAACGCCGTCGCAGATCCGTCGCCGTCGCGCTCGCGGCCGTCGCGCTGAGTGCCGTGCTCACGGGATGCAAGGGGGACGAGGCCAAGGCCGTCGGGGGCAGTGAGAGCGCGACCCCGGTGACCGCGACCCCGGTGACCGCGACCCCCGCGGGGGATTCGAGCGCGCCTGCCGAGGGGGCCGAGCCCACCGCCTCCGCGCCCGCCGGCGGCGGCAAGGGAGGCGCGTCCGCCCCGCCGTCCGAGGCGCCGAGCGCGAAGCCCGCCGCCGACTGCGTCACCGCGCCGCCGAACCCCGAGGACTACGACCCCGACGAGTTCGCCCTCTACGGCTACGAGGAGATCGAGGGCGTCACCGACAAGGTGAACCTGATCGTCCAGCACGGCGCGTGGGGCTGCGGCGAGCCCGACACCGACGGGGCCCCCTTCGTGGTCTCCGGCGAGGAGTCCCGCTGGGCCATGGACCAGGGCGCGTACATCACCGCGACCAACCCGATCGTGGAGAGCACCGAGAACCAGCGGATCGGCGTCCAGGAGCTGCTCGACTGGCTCGACGCCCACCCGGACTCCGGCCTCGTCTTCAAGTACGAGACCGGTGACGACGGTGCCATCCACCGTCTGGACGAGGTCTTCACCCCGTAGCGGAGCCCGTTCGACGCGGCCGGACTCGCCCGTACCCGCCCGGTTGCGGCCGGACTCGCCCGGATGGGACGCCGCTACTGCGCTCACACCCCGCTCACACCCCGCCCCTCCCCGTCATCCGCTCCGCCGACGCGATCGTCGCCCGCGCCTCCCGCTCGGTGAGCCCGGTCGCGCAACCCGCCTCCACCAGCGCGTCGGCCAGCTCCCCCGCGATGCCGTTCTCGTACGCCCGGCAGGCCGCCCAGAACAGCCGGGTGTTGCGCTGCCCCGGATGCGCGGCCAGGACGAACTGGATCAGGCCCTGGCCGTGGCTGCCGCCCGCGGACGTCTGAACCTGCCTGCGCGGGGGCGGCAGCAGCAGCCGCAGCAGCGCCACCGGGCAGGGAGCCGGGGGCAGATGGGCGCTGCCGGGGGCGGTGGCGTAGACGCCGTGGTCGGTGCGGGAGCCGGGCCCGACCAGATAGCCGCCCGCGCCCCGGATGTCGATGCCGGGGGCGAGGCGGCCGGCCGAGTTGGGTACGACCACGTCCGGCGGCCCGCTGAGCCACAGATGACGGCCGCCGGAGGGGGTGAGCACGACGACCGTCGGCGGGATCGTGAACAGGTGCAGCAGGGCCAGTTCGCGCAGGGCCGCCGAGGAGTCCGTGCCGGACTTGGTGTCCAGGTCGACACCGATGAGGTGGTGCGGGGGCAGCCCGCAGGCGATGCCGTAGCCGGTGGCCCAGGGTGCGGCGGCGAACATCTCGCGGATGCGCGCCGGTTCGGTGGACGCGTCGTACACGCCGTGGCCGAAGCGGCCGCACTCGCCGCGGCAGGGCGGGAGGCCGGGAGGGTCGTTGCGGTGGGGGGAGCGCAGGGCCGGGAGCTTGGCGCGGGACAGGGGGATGACTGCCAGTCCGCGTTCCGCGGCCGACAGCGCGTGTGCGAGGGCCAGCGTGGTGGCCTGCCGGTCGGTGGTGGCCATGTCTCCATGTTCGTACGAATGTTCGAGGAAGGGAAGAGGGGTCCGGCGCGGCGCGCCCAGCGGGCGGTGAATGGCCGGAAATATGCCGGAACGCTTCACCTCTTGTGCCCCTTGGGTCCGTCTCACCCGAACGGCTCTGACCTGCGCGTTCTCGCCCGGTAAAGGTGCTGAACGGGGTTTATCGACTTGTCATCACGCTTGAGGGCGAATCGGGGCTTCCAGGCTGGTTCGCCGGGGATCGGCTGGGCGACTCTTGACTCGCGACGTCGTGCACAGCGTCGGGGCGGCCGGCCAACCGCCCTGGTGCAAGCCGTACTTCACGTACTTCACGTACTTCATGTACGTCACGCATGCGGCCGAGGGGGCCCGTGCGTACCCGGTTCTGGAGGAAAAGACACATGGCAAGCATCCGTACCGCCCGCGTCATCGCCGCCGTCTCGGCCCTGCCGCTCGCGGTCGCCCCCTTCGCCGGCGTCGCGGCGGCGGACAACGGCGCCTTCGCGGACGACGGATCCAGCGCGGCCGTCACCAGCGCGTTCCAGGGCATCGCCGGCAGTGGTGCCGGCGGCAACAACAGCGGCAACTCGTCCACCACACAGCAGCAGGCGATCGGCTCCGGCGCCTCGAACCAGTCCAACACCGCGCAGGTCGACGGCTCGGCCTTCCCCGCGGTCAATCAGGGCAACAGCAACGTGACCGTCGGCTTCACCCCGCCGTGGTGGTGAGGTGAGCGGCCGACGCCCGCGCGCCTCGGGCGCCGGCCCCTCGACTCCCTTGTGGCGTGCTCTGTGTGGGGTGTGACAGCGACTGTGCGGCGGTGCTCTCGGGCACCGCCGCACAGCCGTGTACCTCGGCGGCCGTGTACCCCCCGCGGCCGTGTACCTCCGCCCCGCCCCGTGGCGCAGCAGCCCCGCCCCGCCCCGCCCCACCCCGCGGCGCGGCCCCGCCCCGTTCTTGACACACCCCGTCATCTGACGGACAGTCAGAAATCGTCGTACGTACGGCCCTGCGTTCCGAAGGGGGTGTGCCGTGACCGACGACGAACTGGCCGCGCGGCTGAGGGCCTACGAGGGTCTGCCCGCCGTCACCGGGGCCACCGGCAAGGACCCCGTCGACGCGGCCATGATCCGGCACTGGTGCGAGGCCCTCGGCGACACCCACCCCGGCTACACCGGCCCCGACGCCGTCGCCCCGCCCGCGATGCTCCAGGTGTGGACGATGGGCGGGCTCAGCGGCCACGACCGGCGCACCGACGCCTACCAGGAGACTGCTCGCCCTGCTCGACGAGGCCGGCTGCACCTCGGTCGTCGCGACCGACTGCGAGCAGGAGTACGTCCGCCCGCTGCGGGTCGGCGACACCGTCACCTTCGACACGGTCGTCGAGTCGGTGACCGGCCCCAAGTCCACCCGGCTGGGCACCGGTTGGTTCGTCACCACCCGCACCGACCTCCGGGTGGCGGGCCGGCTCGCCGGCGTCCACCGCTTCCGCGTCCTCAAGTACGCCCCGAACCGCCCGGCACGCCCCGAGCCCCGCGGCCCGGGCGAGCGCCGCCCGCGTCCGGTCGTCGACCGCGACAACGCCGTGTACTGGGAGGGCGTCGACCGCCGCGAACTGCTCGTCCAGCGGTGCACGGCCTGCCGGCGGCTCCGCTTCCCCTGGCTGCCGGGCTGCACGGACTGCGGCTCGGCGGACTGGGACACCGTCCGGGCGGCCGGGACCGGGACCGTCTACTCATACGTGGTGATCACCACCCGCCCTTCCCGGCGTTCACCGCGTCCGGCCCGCCGGGGCCCTACGCCGTCGGCCTGATCGAGCTCGCCGAGGGCGTGCGGATCGTCGCGAACGTGGTCGGGGTGCCGTACGACAAGGTGCGCGTCGGCATGCCGGTGCGGCTGGAGTTCCTGCGCTGCGACGAGGAGTTGACCGTGCCGGTGTTCCGGGCCGAGGAGGCGGCCGCGTGAGGGCCGGGGACCGGCTGCCGCCGCTGGAGATCGAGGTGACCCGGACGCTGATCGTGGCCGGGGCCATCGCCTCGCGCGACTACCAGGACGTCCACCACGACCCGGAGGCCGCCCGGCGCGGCGGCGCACCCGACATCTTCATGAACATCCTCACCACGAACGGCCTGGTCGGCCGCTATGTCACCGACGCCTTCGGACCCACCTGCGTGCTGCGCAGGCTCGCCCTGCGGCTCGGCGCGCCCAGCCACCCCGGCGACACCCTGCTGCTGACCGGCACGGTCGAGGAGAGCGAGGGCCGCAGTGCCGTCGTCCGGGTGACCGGGGACAACGCCGTCGGGCGGCATGTCACGGCCACCGTGGAGGTGACCTGGTGAGCACTCCCGCCAGGGCCGTGATCGTCGGGATCGGCGCGACCGAGTTCT
>NZ_JBEXPR010000022.1:7505-48596 GCF_040612135.1 Streptomyces sp. NPDC006458
GTCGGGCGGCATGTCACGGCCACCGTGGAGGTGACCTGGTGAGCACTCCCGCCAGGGCCGTGATCGTCGGGATCGGCGCGACCGAGTTCTCCGGGGCCAACGCCGTCGGGCGGCATGTCACGGCCACCGTGGAGGTGACCTGGTGAGCACTCCCGCCAGGGCCGCGATCGCCGGGATCGGCGCGACCGAGTTCTCCAAGGACTCCGGGCGCAGCGAGCTCAGGCTGGCCGCCGAGGCGGTGCGGGCCGCGCTCGCGGACGCCGGACTCACCCCCGCCGACGTCGACGGCATGGTCACCTTCACCATGGACACCAGCCCCGAGATCACCGTGGCCCAGGCCTGCGGCATCGGCGGGCTGTCCTTCTTCTCCCGCGTGCACTACGGCGGCGGCGCCGCCTGCGCGACCGTGCAGCAGGCGGCGATGGCCGTCGCCTCGGGCGCGGCCGAGGTCGTGGTCTGCTACCGCGCCTTCAACGAGCGCTCCGGCCGCCGCTTCGGCGCCGGGGTGCGGCACAGCGAGGCGACCGCGGAGGGCGTCGCGCTCGGCTGGGTGATGCCGGCCGGGCTGCTCACCCCGGCCTCCTGGGTGGCGATGGCGGCTCGGCGCTATCTGCACGCGCACGGGCTGACCCCCGAGGTCTTCGGGCATGTGGCCGTCGCGGCACGGCGGTACGCGGCGGCCAACCCGGCCGCGCACTTCCACGGCCGCCCCATCACCCTCGCCGACCACGCCGCCTCGCGCTGGATCGCCGAGCCGCTGCGGCTCCTCGACTGCTGCCAGGAGACCGACGGCGGCCAGGCACTGGTCGTCACCTCGCTCGACCGCGCCCGCGACCTGCCCCGCCCGCCGGCCGTCATCGCCGCGGCGGCCCAGGGCGGCGCGGGCCGGGGCCAGGAGCAGTTGACCGGCTTCCACCGCGGCGACCCGGCCGTGCTGGAGGAGGCCAGGGTCGTCGCCCGGCAGCTGTGGCGCGGGGCGGGGCTCGGGCCGGGCGAGATCGACGTGGGCATCCTCTACGACCACTTCACCCCGTTCGTGCTCATGCAACTGGAGGCGTACGGGTTCTGCGGGCCCGGCGAGGGCGCCGCCCACGTCGCCGAGGAACGGCTGCCGCTGAACACCCACGGGGGCCAGCTCGGCGAGGCGTATCTGCACGGCATGAACGGCGTCGCCGAGGCGGTCCGCCAACTGCGCGGAACCGCGGTGAACCAGGTCGCGGGCGCGGAACGGGTCCTGGTCACGGCGGGGACGGGGGTGCCGACCTCGGGCCTGGTCCTGGCGGCGGACGACTGAGCCCCCACGCCCCGCACGAGGGCGTCCACAGGCCACGGGCGCCGGAACCCCGCGTCCCGTACGGCCGGATTGTCAGGGTGGACCCTGAGCCACCCCGTACTACCTCTCCACCCCCGGTCCACCTACAGGAGGTGCAGCAGGCCCCACCACTACAACCTGAGAGGGACCGCGCTTCGGTCCCTGCGGGCGATCCGCACGTCCGGCTCCGTCCCTAGCGTTGAGGACATGACCACACTCGTCTGCACCAGCGCCCCGGAGTCCGCCGGACCGGCGAGGCGGGCGCTGCCGTACGCGACGTACCCGTCGTTCTCCTCGTACGTCCAGGCCCGCCGGCCGGTGCTGCTGCGCACCGCGCGGTCGCTGACGTCCAACCCGAACGACGCCGAGGACCTGCTGCAGACCGCGCTCACGAAGACGTACGTCGCCTGGGAACGGATCGAGGACCACCGCGCGCTGGACGGCTACGTCCGCCGCGCCCTGGTGAACACCCGCACCTCGCTGTGGCGCAAGCGCAAGGTCGACGAGTTCTCCTGCGACGATCTGCCCGAGCCCGAGCCGCTGCCCGCCGAGGCCGACACCGCCGAGCGGCAGGCGCTGCACGACGCGATGTGGCGGGCGGTCATGAAGCTGCCCGACCGTCAGCGGGCGATGGTCGTCCTGCGGTACTACGAGGACCTCAGCGAGGCCCAGACGGCCCAGGTGCTCGGCGTGTCGGTGGGCACGGTGAAATCGGCCGTGTCGCGGGCGCTGGGCAAGCTGCGCGAGGACTCCGAGCTGGGATTTGTCCGCTGACGACCGGCTGACAGGGGCTTCCCGGGCCCGGCCGGACGGTGTCCGCGTGCAGAACGTCACCTGATCGATCATTACTCCCTAGTGACATACCGCTTGGTATGTGAGCAGAATCAGCGCACCCCTTACCGCCGCGTTGGCAATGTCGCCCCGGGAGGACGCCGTGCTGAGCACCATGCAGGACGTACCGCTGTTGATCTCCAGGATCCTGGCCCATGGATCCACGATCCACGGGACATCGCAGGTGACCACCTGGACCGGTGAGGCGGAGCCGCATCGCCGCAGCTACGCGGAGATCGGCGCCCGCGCGGCGCAGCTCGCCCACGCGCTGCGCGAGGAGCTGGGCGTGCGCGACGACGACCGGGTCGCGACCCTCATGTGGAACAACGCCGAGCATGTCGAGGCGTACTTCGCGATCCCCTCCATGGGCGCGGTCCTGCACACCCTCAACCTGCGGCTGCCCGCCGAGCAGCTGATCTGGATCGTCAACCACGCGGCCGACCGGGTCGTCCTGGTCAACGGCTCCCTGCTGCCGCTGCTGGCCCCGGTGCTGCCGCATCTGAAGCCGCTGGAGCACGTGGTGGTGTCGGGCCCCGGCGACCGTTCCCTGCTGGACGGCGCCGCCGTGCAGGTCCACGAGTACGAGGACCTGATCGCGGACAGGCCGACCTCCTACGACTGGCCGGAGCTGGACGAGCGCCAGGCCGCCGCCATGTGCTATACCTCCGGCACGACCGGCGACCCCAAGGGCGTCGTCTACTCCCACCGGTCGATCTACCTGCACTCCCTGCAGGTCAACATGGCCCAGTCGATGGGGCTGACCGACCACGACACCTCCCTGGTCGTGGTCCCGCAGTTCCACGTCAACGCCTGGGGTCTGCCGCACGCCACCTTCATGACCGGCGTCAACATGCTGATGCCGGACCGCTTCCTCCAGCCGGCCCCGCTCGCCGAGATGATCGAGTCGGAGAAGCCGACCCACGCCGCCGCCGTCCCCACCATCTGGCAGGGCCTGCTGGCGGAGCTGACCGCCCGGCCGCGCGAGGTGAGCCACCTCGGTCAGGTGACGATCGGCGGCTCGGCCTGTCCGCCCGCCCTCATGGAGGCCTTCGACCGCCTCGGCATGCGTGTCTGTCACGCGTGGGGCATGACCGAGACCTCCCCGCTCGGCACCATCGCCCGCCCGCCGGCCCACGCGGTCGGCACCGAGGACGAGTTCGGCTACCGCATCACCCAGGGCCGCTTCCCGGCGAGCGTGGAGGCCCGGCTGACCGGCCCCGGCGGCGAGCGGCTGCCCTGGGACGGCGAGTCCGCGGGCGAGCTGGAGGTCCGCGGCCCGTGGATCGCCGGCGCCTACTACAACGGCCCCGACGCCGAACCCCTGCGCCCCGCCGACAAGTTCAGCGAGGACGGCTGGCTGAAGACCGGCGACGTCGGCATCATCTCTCCCGAGGGCTTCCTCACCCTCACCGACCGCGCCAAGGACGTCATCAAGTCCGGCGGCGAGTGGATCTCCTCGGTCGAGCTGGAGAACGCCCTGATGGCCCACCCGGAGGTCGCCGAGGCCGCGGTCGTCGCCGTCCCGGACGACAAGTGGGGCGAGCGCCCGCTGGCCACGGTCGTGCTGAAGGAGGGCTCCACCGCCGACTTCGAGACCCTGCGCACCTTCCTCGCCGACCAGGGCGGCATCGCCAAGTGGCAGCTCCCCGAGCGCTGGACCCTGATCGAGTCCGTGCCCAAGACCTCCGTGGGCAAGTTCGACAAGAAGGTCCTGCGCCGCCAGTACGCCGACGGCGCCCTGGACGTCACCAGCCTCGACTGACCCGCAGCACCCGTACGAGAAGCAGCCCCGGCGCGCGGCGTCAGGGGCTGCTTCTCGTGCAACCTCCGGCGCTCCCAACTCACCGCCGGAAACGCGCACATGCAAAAGGCCCCGGATCGCTCCGGGGCCTTTCGCCGATGTGCACTCGGCAGGATTCGAACCTGCAACCTTCTGATCCGTAGTCAGATGCTCTATCCGTTAAGCTACGAGTGCTTGTTCTGTTTTCCGTCCCGCTCCCGGTCCATTCGGCCCGCTCGCGGCGACAGGAAGAACATTACATGACTGCCGCCGACATGTGAAATCCATTAGGTAAACCCCTTCTGGCCTGCGAAAACGCCGAATCGGGCGAGTGTGGGCCGAGGCCGTGGCGAAGGGTCGTGCGGGCCGTTTCGGCAAGGCTCGTGACAGGGGTCACAGGGCTTTCGCGAGAGTGGGAGTGCGCGCTGAATCGCGCCGCCCGGTCGACCGTCCTCCGCGGCAGTGGACAGGTCCCGGCTCGGGCACTTGGGTGATCACTGCTCAGCGCCCCCACCGCCCAGCAGCAGGACACGCATACCCGCCGTGCCCCCCCACTCGCCGGTCCGTGCCGCTCCGCCGTCTGTTCGGGGCCGGGCTCGGCGCCGGGATGCTGCTCGTCAGCGGCTGCGGCGGCGGAGACGGGGACGGCGGCCCCGACGACGGCAGGGCCGCGGCCGGTTCGGCACGGCCCTCGGCCGGCGCGGCGCCCGCGCCGGCCGCCACCGACCGCCTCGTCTTCCCGCTGGACGCCTACGACCGGCAGCCCGCCGACCAGAGTCTCCTGGCGCGGGCGCAGGACGAGCTCGCCGTGCGGTGCATGGCGCGGTACGGGTTCCGGTACGTCCCGCCGGAGCGGGCCCGGACTCCCGCCCGCCCCGTCAACTCCCGTGTCTTCGGGGTCGTCGACCCCCGCGAGGCCGCCGAGTACGGCTACCGACGCCATCAGCTCGGCCCGCCCGCAGTTCTGATCCTGACCCGCCGCGGAGCGCACGTACCGTCGGACCCGCCCGGCCTCCGCGCCCGGCGGGTCCGTCGTGGCCCGGCCGTCGAGTCCCTTTCCCGGGGCTCGAAAGCGCGCCTGGGCGAGTTCCCGGGGCTCGAAAGCGTGCCAGGGTGAGAGCGTTCCGCGGGTACGTCCGATCAGCGCGGGCAGGCGGGCGAGGGGGCCATGAGCGACGACACCGTCGGCTCGTCGGCTCCCGTCCGCGGCAGGACCGAGACGGCCTCGGAGAACCATGCGCCGGAAACGACTCAGGGAGTCCGGCCGATCATCGGCTGAACTCCCTGAGTACAGAGCGGAGGCGGAGGGATTTGAACCCTCGATGGGCTTTAAAACCCAAACCGCATTAGCAGTGCGGCGCCATAGACCGGACTAGGCGACGCCTCCAGCACAACCACTCGCGCGAGCGCGAACGCTGCGTGCAGATGATGACACAGTCGAGCGTCGTGCCACCAATCGGCTCCCACGGTACTAGGCGGGCGGGCCACAGGGCAAAGGGCTTCCCTCCGGGTGTCCGCACGTCGCACTCCCTTCGCGGCCGCCGCGCAACGTAAGGCGCCCCGGCGCGTTGGGCAGGGCATGTCCTACGTCTCCCCCCGCGCCCTGCGGCGGTTCGCCGTCGCCGCCGGTCTCTCGCTCGCCGCGCTCGGCTCGCTGTCCGCCACGTCCTCGGCCACCCCCGCCGTACCGTCACCGAGGGTGCCGCCCCCGGCGCGCCACGAGGACCGGCCCGACCACCTCACTGTCACCGTCCAGGACGGGCCGGAGCGGGCGGCGCGGACGTACGAGCTCGACTGCCATCCCGGCGGCGGCAGCCACCCCGACCCGGCCGCCGCCTGCGCCGCCCTGGACCGCAACACCCAATGGGGCAAGGACACCTTCGCGCCCGTGCCCGACGACAGCTTCTGCACGATGCTGTACGGCGGTCCCGCCACCGCCCATGTCACGGGCACCTGGGCCGGCCGGCCCGTCGACGCGCGGTTCGACCGCAGCAACGGCTGCGAGATCGAGCGCTGGGACCGGTTCGTCCCGCTGCTGCCCTCGCCCGGCGCCTGACCGGCACACGGACCGCCCGGACCGCCCGGCCGCGAACGACCGTGGCCGTGCGGCCGCCCTGTAGAGGTCGGGTGGAGAGGCGGTGCCGATGGCGTACCCGCCCCGCACCCGCCCGTCCCCGGGGAGTGCGACGTCTCTCGCATCGGGCGTCGCGAGCGCAACCGCAGCCCTTAGACTCCCTCGCGTGACACCCCGCGGGCCGGTTGGCAAGATGGCCCGAGCGGTTGGCAAGGTGCGGTAACAGGGAGGAAGCGTTCCGTGAGCAGCAGGCCATCCCGAGGCGCTGCTCGCCTCGCAGCCATACTCGACGCCCTTCCCGATGCGTTGGTCCTGGTCAACGCGAACGGGACCGTCGTCAACGCGAACACCATCGCGCTGGAGGCGTTCGAGGCGCCGGGTACGGCACTCGTCGGGCGCGGGCTGCTCGATCTCCTCCCGGAGTTCGACTCCAAGCTGATCCCGGGCTCCATGCGCCGCCCGGACCACGTCGACCCGCGCGCCCGTACCCGGCCCACCCGGATGACGGCCCGCCGCACCGACGGCTCCGAGTTCCCGGTCGAGGTCACCAGCGCGAACCTGGAGAACGGCCAGCAGGCCTACGACAACTACGGCTACGCCGCCGACGAGCTGCTGATGCTGGTCGTCCGCGACCTGACCGGCACCGTCGACACCGAGGCCGAGCTCGCCCGCTCGCAGCGGCAGACCGAGATGATCCTGCGGGCCGCGTCCGAGGGCGTCGTCGGCACCGACACCGACGGCCGGATCGTCCTGGTCAACCCGGCGGCCGCGCAGATCCTCGGCTACCGCGCCAGCGACCTGGGCGGCAAGGAGCTGCACACCCTCGTCCTGCACTCGCGCGGCGACGGCTCACCCTTCCCGTACGACGAGTCGCCGCTGGCCGACACCCTGCGCTCGGGGCGCAAGCACCGGGTGCGCGGACAGGTGCTGTGGTCCAAGTCCGGGGACAAGGTCTCGGTCGACCTCACCACCGCTCCCGTGCGCGACGGCGACCAGCTCGTCGGCGCCGTCATGACCTTCGCCGACCGCCGTCCCTACGACATCCTCGCCGACGAGAAGACCGCCTCCGACCAGGCGCACGCCGAGGAGCTGGAGCGGCTGTCCGAGGAACACGCCGCCGACCTCACCGCGCTGCGCCAGCGGCATGTGACCGAGATCGAGGAGCTGACCGAGGCGCACCAGGAGGAGCTGGCGGCCGGCGAGGACCGGTACGCCGCCCTCGCCGAGCGGGAGAAGGACCGCTACGAGGCACTCGCCGCCCGGCACGAGCAGCTGCAGACGCTCCTCGGGCAGTCGCTGCGCGGCCCGCTGGACCAGCTGCGCCGCGAGCTGGCCGCGCTCGCCGCCGACGACGCCGGACAGCTGTGGCCCGAGGCCAACCAGGTTCTGCACCACCTCTCCGCGGGCTACTCCCGCATCACCACCCTCATCGACAACGTCCTCGGCTACCAGCGCCTCGACGCGGGCGGCGCCGAGGTCTCCCGTACGAAGGTGATGCTCGACTCCGTCGTGGCCGCCGGGGTCGACGGGGCCGTCGAGCTGATCGGGCCGGGGCGGGTGCAGTTCGCCGTGCACGCGCCGCCCATCGAGGCCGAGGTCGACGCGGTGCTGCTGGCCACCGCGCTGGCGCATCTGGTCGCCGATGTCGCGGGCGTCGACGCCACCGGCAACGCGCCCGTGTCCGCGGGCGGTTACATGGACAACACCGTCGTCGTGGCCGCCGCCCAGCGCGGCGAGGTCGTCCGCATCGAGGTGCGCGGGCCGTACGCCGGGGGCGACCCGGTGCACGAGCCGGTCGTGCGCGGGATCGTGCGGGCCCACGGCGGTGTCCTGCAGACGCACGAGGTGCCGGGCATGAGCGGCAGCGCGTACGTCCTGGAGGTGCCCATCGGCGGCGGCGCGGGTGCCGTCGCCGCGCAGCTCCGGGAGATCGCTCCCGCCGAGGCCCAGCAGACCTCCGGCGGCGGGCGGCGGCGGGCCCGGCGGTCCTCCGTCGACGCCTTCCTGGAGAGCGACGTCCAGGGCGCGGGCGACCCCGCCGGCGCCGAGGCCGAGTCCGGCACGCCCACCGGGCGGCGCCGCCGTAGCGCGGCCGCCGAGGAGAACGCCCCGCGGCAGCTCGTTCCCGCCGAGACCACGGAGGCCTCCGGCGGGACCGGCCGCCGCCGTGGGCGTGCCGCGGACGGTGCGGGCGGCGCGAGCGCGGAAGCCGTCACCGGCGCCGCGGGCGGGCTGCTTCCCGCCCTGGCCGCGGGCGTCTCCGAGGGCGCCGTGGTGACCGCCGCCGAGCACGCCGCGGGCACCGCGGCCGCCGGGAACGGCCTCGGCGGGACGGTGCCGCCGCAGGGCGTGCCCGCCGGGGACGCGCAGCCCGCCGGGCGGCGGGCCCGTCGTGGCGCCGAGCAGCACGCGCTGCCGCCGGCCCTGCCCGCGATCGCCTCCGAACCGTCCGAGGCCGCCGCCCTGGAGCCCGCCGGGGCCCAGCAGCCCACCGGGCGTCGCCGGCGTGCCCTCGCCGCCGCACAGGAACGGGCGGACGCGCAGGAGGCGGCTCCCCGGACCGTGTTCGCGCTGCCGCCCGCCGAGGCCGACCGGCCGGCCGAGGACATCGCGGCGCCGGGCGCGGCGGCTCCCGCGCACCCGGTTGCCCCCGGCGGAGCCCCCGCGGCTCCCGCGGCCATGGCGCTTCCGGGTGCCATGCCGGTGCCCGCCCAGGCACCCGCGGCGATGCCCGTCCCGGCCCAGGGTCTCCCTGGCTCCGGGCCGTCCGAGGACCACTCCGGTCGGCACGACACGCCTGCGCACGGCCACGCCGACGACCACACCCCGCCCCAGCCGCACCCCACCACCGCGCCCACCGGTCGGCGCCGCCGGGCCGGGGCCCAGCCCGCCGAGGGCACGGGCACGCCCGCGCAGGCCGTCCCCGGCCGCCCCGACACCACGACGGGCCAGGCAACCGTCCCGGCCCAGGGCACGCACGGCGAGTCCGTCGCGGCGGTCCGGGCGGCCGCCGCCCGGACGGCCCCGGCGCACGGCACCCCCGGCGCGGGCACCCCGCTGCCCCCGGCCCAGCCGCTCCCCGCCCAGGGCACCCACGGCCACGCAGTCCCGCCGGTGCAGGCGCAGGCCGTCCCGGCGCAGGCGACCGCTGCCCAGCAGGCCCCCGCCCCGGCCCAGCCGCTCCCGGCCGCCGCCCCGCTACCCGCCGAGGCCCCGGCGGCGCAGGCCACCCCGGCGGCGGGCACTCCCGCACAGGGCACTCCCGCACAGGGCGCTCCCGCGCAGGGCGCTCCCGCAGTGGGCGCCCCGGACCAGGCCACGCCCGCAGCCGGCACCCCCACGCCGCAGCCGTGGCCCGCCGGTGGCCCCCAGCCCGGCAACCCCGCAGGTCCCGGCGGCTCGCAGCCCGCAGGCGCGCTGCCGTTGCCGCTGCCCGCCGAGGCCTCCGCACCACTGGACCCCAACGCCACCCATGGCCGTGCCATAAGCGTGCGCACCCTGGGGCAGGGCGTGCCGTTCGCACGGCAGGCGGAGCAGGTGCAGCAGCCGCTCCCCACGGCCACCCCCGCCCCGCACAACCCCAGCGGTTCCGGACGCCGCCGCAAGCTCGGCACGCCCCCTGACCCGGCCGGGCGCCCCGAGCAGTCCGCCGCCCGCCCCGAGCAGGCGGCGCGCCCCCACCCGCCCGCCGAGCAGCCGGTCGTCCCGCCCGTCCCGGCCGCCGGCCAGCCGCTGCCTGCCCCGCAGGCGTCCGAGGGCGCCGGACGGTCGTACGCCATAGGAGCACCGGACGAGAACGCCGCCGAGGGCCCCGAGCCGCTGGACGGTCCCGGCGGTGCCGTCGAGGTCGCCGACACCCCGCGCCCGCAGCCGCTGGACGACGAGCTGCCGCCCGAGCCGCTGGACAATCCGCGGCGGCTGCTGGTGTGGCCCGCGCCGGACGTCTCGACCCAGCAGGCGCTGAGCGACCGCGGCTACCGGCCGGTCATCGTGCACTCGCGCGAGGAGGTGGACGCGCAGATCGCCGCGTTCCCGGCCGCGCTGTTCGTCGACCCGCTGACCGGGCCGATCACCCGTACGGCACTGCAGTCCCTGCGGCAGGCGGCCGTCGCCGCCGAGGTGCCGGTCATGGTGACGGCCGGGCTGGGACAGGCCACGCGCGAGGCGGCGTACGGCGCCGACCCCGCGGTCCTGCTCAAGGCGCTGGCGCCGCGGGACAGCGAGCAGCACCCGCCCCGTGTGCTGCTGATCGAGGAGCACGCGGAGATCGCGCTGGCGCTGACGGCGACGCTGGAGCGGCGCGGGATGCAGGTGGCGCGGGCCGCGAGCGACGCGGACGCGGTCACGCTGGCGGGTCAGCTCCGCCCGAACCTCGTGGTGATGGACCTGATGCAGGTGCACCGCCGCCAGGCCGGGATCGTGGACTGGCTGCGCGCGAACGGGCAGCTCAACCGGACTCCGCTGGTCGTCTACACGGCCGCGGTCGACCCGGCGGACCTGCCGCGGCTGGCCTCCGGCGAGACGGTCCTCTTCCTCGCCGAGCGCTCCACCAGCGCGGAGGTCCAGGACCGGATCGTCGACCTGCTGGCCCGGATCGGGACCAACTAGAGCCTGTCTCCGCGAGGAGCTGTCGCCCTTCCGGCCCTGGCCGCCACGGCGGTGACCGCCGCCGTCGCGGCCAGGCTGCCCAGCAGCACCATGCCCACGCCGATCACGAAGAGGCCGCTGGCGTCGTCCGACCAGTCGACGTAGGCGCAGACGGTCAGTCCGAGCGGGATGCCCGCGACCGCGGCGCCGATGTGGCGCCGGGACGCCGCCCAGTACAGCGGCCCCAGAAGCGTCAGCACCAGACCGATCACCTGCCATGCCTGGTAGGGACCCGTCGTCGAGCCGTCAGCCTGTACGTCTCGCTGCTGGTCCCAGCCCAGCCAGCCCGCCCACGCCACCGCGGCCACCCCCGCCAGAACGAGGCCCACCATCGGCTCGCGCACGAGTCCCGCTCGTCGTTGTTCCATGCCTCCAGCGTGTCGGCCGTGGACGGACCCGGCCAGGGCGCGGGTACTCAGTTCCGTCCGAGTACTTCCTCCGGGCCGGTGGGCGCCGGCCTCTGGCCGGCACTTCCCGCCGAATCGATACGTCTGTCACCTATCGGGTGAACGTGCTTTCTATGGGGGGTGGTTGGGGGTGGGGCGTCCCTAGCGTCACGGGTGGAGGTGATGCTCGATGTACGAGCACTACGAAGTTCCGCCGGAGCAGTCGGCGGCCATGCAGCGGGGCGCGATCGATGTGGACGACTTCGTGTTCGCGGCGACCGGGGCGCGGGTGCGGAGGCTGACCACGCCGCAGGGAGAACACTGGTTTCCCGCGGTCGACGCAGCGCGCCATCTCGGCTACTCGAACACCCGGCATGCTTTGCGACTGCACGTCAGTCCCAGTTTGCAGAAGTCGCTGAGCGAGATTGCACAGGGTGTCGCTACAAGCGACACCCTGAGCAAACTGGCAGCTCACAGGCTTCAGCGGTCTGTCAAACTGGTCAACCTTCAGGGCCTCATCCAGCTTGTGAACGGTTGCACCAAACCCGAATGCGAACCCTTCAAACTCTGGGTCTCCGAAGTCATCGTCACCATCCAGCGCGACGGCTCCTACAGCCTCGAACCCGCCCCCGTACAGCCCGCTCCCACCGGTGGCACGGCCTACGCCATGCCGCGGGAGGTCGCCGACGCGATCGTGCGGCTGGAGGAGCGGAACATCCGCGCGGACGAGGTCTTCGCGGAGGCACTGGCCGGGCGGGTGCGGCTGAAGGACGAGCAGGTGCGTCTGCAGTCGGAACAGGTGCGTCTGCAGTCGGAGCAGGTTCGTCTGCGGACCGAAGAGATCCGCCTGCACGGCGAGCACTTGCGCCTGCGGACGGAGAACACGCGCCTGCAGACCGAGAACACGCGCCTGCAGAGCTCCATGGCCGACGCCCTGCACCGCATCGCCCACACCCTCGACCGTCTCGCCGACCGGATCGAGGCCCCCGGCCGCCGCGACGAGGGCATCCCCGCCGTCACTGCGCAGCAGTTGCTCGCGACCTGGCGTGCGAGGAACCTCGTGGTGACCGACGACGTGCACGCGGTGGCGGCGTATCTCGCGCCGGCCCTGGTACGTGGAGAGGCGCGGTGCCGGGTCGAGGACGTCGCGGAGCGGACCGGGCTGACGGTGGAGCGGGTCGTGGACTGTGTGCGGATGCTGCTGAAGCGGGGGTGCATGCGGCAGAGCGGGTGCGGGGAGGACGGGACGCCGGTGTACCTGCTGCCGTGAAGAAGGCCCGAAGTCGCAATAAGAGCTTGCGGCTTCGGGCCGTTGCCCACCGTAGCGCGTCCGGCCGCCGCAGGGGCGTTGTCAGTGGTGACCTCTACCCTCACGAGTGATGGGACAGGCGTGGAAGTGCTCGGGGCTGCGGTGGTCGGTGGACGGGCCGGTGCTCGTGTGGGGCGGCGGGCGGCGCAGTGCGCTGGCCTGGGGAAAGCGGGTCGCCTTCGGGGTCGTGGAGGGGGGTGAGCGGGGGTGTGTCGGGGCCAGGGGGCACGCGTGTCCGGTGGGGGCGGTGGTGTCGGGGCGCTCCACCGGCGCGCGGTGCGAGGAGTGCGCGCGGCTGGACCGGGCGCACTCCGTGGCCGCGGACACGATCGCGGACGACCCTCGGCCGTACCACGTCTATCTGGCCTGGTTCGGGCCCGGCCTGGTGAAGGTCGGCATCACGGCCCTGGAGCGCGGCTCCGCGCGGCTGCTGGAGCAAGGTGCCGTCTCCTTCAGCTGGCTCGGCTCGGGCCCGTTGATGGCGGCCCGGCGCACGGAGGAGCTCCTGCGGGCGGCCCTGCGCGTGCCGGACCGTATCCCCTACGCCGAGAAGCGGGCCGTGCGGGCCCTGCTCCCGGCGACGGAGGCCGAGCGGTCCGCAGAGATCGGCCCTCTGCACGCCCGCGCGCTGTCACTGGCCGAGTGGCCGGAGTCGCTGGCCCGCGAGCCCTTCGACCCGGTCGACCACATGGAGATCTTCGGCCTCCAGACGGCACCGCCCGCCCTCGGCGAGATCACCGAGCTGATCCCCGGCGGCGTACTCAGCGGCACCCTGACCGCAGCCGCCGGCCCCGATCTGCATCTGGCGACCGGACGTGGCGTGGTCGTCCTGGACACCAGACTGATGACGGGCTGGGACCTCGGCACCGCCGCGGCTCCGGCTGAACTCTCCTTCCCGCTGAAGGAGTTCAAGTCGTCCCCGCACCAGCAGGACGAGCTGTTCTGAGCGTCGGGCGGGCAATCACGCGGTGAAGGTAAAGAGTTGGATCCCGCACGGATCCCTTTCGGCAAGGTCCGTAGATCGACAGGGCCGTGCACAGGCATCGTGAGGGTCATGAGCGAAGACATCGTCACACCTGTCGGCACGCCGGTCGTCACGCCTGCCGTCTCACCCGTCGCCGCGTACGAACCGCCCTACTACGCCGCCATCTTCACGTCCGTGCGCACCCACGGAGACAACGGATACGCCGAGACCGCGGAGCGCATGGCGGAACTCGTGCGGGAGATACCCGGGTACCTCGGGGAGGACTCGGCGCGCACCGAGGGCGGGTTCGGGATCACCGTCGCGTACTTCCGGGATCTCGCCGGTATCGAGCGCTGGCGGGCGAACGCCGATCACCGTGCCGCCAAGGAGCGGGGGAGGGAGAACTGGTACGAGCGGTACACCCTGCACATCGCCAGGGTCGAGCACAGCCGCGCCTTCGAGAGGGCGTCCGTCCGGCCCCCGTTCACCCCCTGAGAGCCATCTGTGGGTTTCTAAGAGAATTCACAGCTTCGGGAAAGCGTGCTCTCAGAGGACACCGACATGGTGTCCAGCATGACCACGACCTCGCCCCAGGGGCGCACCGAACTGCTGAGGCCGGACGGGAGCCCCGTCCGCGTGCTGGTGGTGGACGACGAGCAGTCGATCACCGAGCTGCTGTCCATGGCCCTGCGCTACGAGGGGTGGCAGATCAGGAGCGCGGGCGACGGCCAGGGTGCCGTCCGGACCGCGCGGGAGTTCCGGCCCGACGCCGTCGTGCTCGACATGATGCTGCCCGACATGGACGGTCTGGCCGTGCTCGGACGGCTGCGGCGGGAGCTGCCCGACGTCCCCGTTCTCTTCCTCACGGCCAAGGACGCCGTCGAGGACCGGATCGCGGGGCTCACCGCGGGCGGCGACGACTACGTCACCAAGCCGTTCTCCCTGGAGGAGGTCGTCGCCCGGCTGCGCGGGCTCATCCGGCGCACCGGCGCGGCCGACCGCCGCTCCGACTCCGTGCTCGTCGTCGGCGACCTCACCCTCGACGAGGACAGCCACGAGGTGACCCGGGGCGGGGACGGCATCCACCTCACCGCCACCGAGTTCGAGCTGCTGCGCTTCCTGATGCGCAACCCCCGGCGCGTGCTCAGCAAGGCGCAGATACTCGACCGTGTCTGGTCGTACGATTTCGGCGGCCAGGCCAACGTCGTCGAGCTGTACATCTCCTATCTGCGCCGCAAGATCGACGCCGGGCGGGAGCCGATGATCCACACCCGGCGCGGGGCCGGCTATCTGATCAAGCCCGCGGCGTCATGACCGGGCGGCGGCGGACGCGTCCGCGGCGGCGTCCGAAAGGGCAGCCGCGCACCTTGCGGACACGGCTCGTCGTCGCCTCCGTGACGCTGATCGCCGTCGTCTGCGCGGTGATCGGCACGGTCACCACGCTCGCCCTGCGCTCGCATCTGTACGAGCAGCTCGACGGGCAGCTCCGCGAGGCCGCGGCACGCGCCGGCGGCTTCGGCAAACCGCCCGGCGCCGGCCCGGACCGCCCGCCCGGCCAGAACAACACCGTCGTCCACGACACCACCCTCGACCTCGACGAGTTCGTCAAGCGCGGCCCCCAGCCCACCGGCACGGTCATAGCCGAGGTCCGCGACGGCCTCGTCACCGACGCCCGGATAGGCGAGAAGTCGGACGACAGCACCGACATCAGCGGCATGGCGGCCGACGGCCTCGACAGCGCCCAGCAGTCCGCGCTCAACTCCGTCGCCCAGGACGGCGAGCAGCACACCGTCGACCTGCCCGGCCTCGGCCGGTACCGCGTCGAGTACCGCGACAGCGCCGACGGCACCCGCGGCTACTACGTCGCCCTCCCGACCGAGGAGGTCAGCGGCACCCTCGGCACGCTGATCCTCATCGAGGCCAGCGTCACGGCGGCCGCGCTCGTCGCCGCGGGCATGGCCGGCACGGTCATGGTGGGCGTGGCCACCCGTCCCCTGCGCAGGGTCGCCGCCACCGCCACCCGTGTCTCCGAACTCCCCCTGCACGCGGGCGAGGTGAACCTCGACGAGCGCGTGCCCGAGTCGGAGTGCGACCCGCACACCGAGGTCGGCCGGGTGGGCGCCGCCCTCAACACGCCCTCGGGCTCGATCGTCACGGCCGGTCCGGCGGTCTCCGGCGGCCGGGGCGGATTCGGCGGCGGGATGCCCGGCGGCGGACCGGGCGGCGGCGGCTTCCCCGGGCAGGGCGGCCAGAACCGGCAAGGCGGTCAGCAGGGCGGCCGGACGGGCCGGCCCCCGACCGGCGGATTCGGCGGCGGCCTCCCGGGCCAGAACGGCCAGAACGGCCAAGGCCAGAACGGCCAAGGCCAGAACAACCAGGGCCTGCCCACCGCCCCCGGCGGCACGGGCGGCGACGGCCCCACGGGCGGCGGCCGCGGCGGCATGGGCGGCCTCCTCGGCGGCGCCGACGTCGACGACGAGGCCAGGAAGCTGCTGGAGGCCGACGCCGAGGACCACACCTGGGCCGCGGCGGCCATCGGCGCCCAGAACGCCGCCAGTTACCAGCTCGCCACCGGCGAGCCCGTGATGGCGATCGGCGGCTTCAACGGCACGGACCCGTGCCCGACCCTGGCCGAGTTCAAGAAGTACGTGGCGGAAGGGAAGATCCACTACTTCGTCTCGGGCGGCGGAACGGGCGGCGGCGCGGGCCCCGGCGGTGGCGGCCGTTCGAGCACGTCGTCCCAGATCAGCGAATGGGTGCAGGACACCTTCAAGGAGGTCACGGTCGGCTCGGCCACCTTCTACGACCTCACGCGGGAGGCGAGCGGCGGCTGACGCGGCCTGGTCGTACCCCGCGGAGAAGGCCTGCGCGGGGTACAACCATGTCGGTGGCCGCCCACCGGCCGGGACGGCTCGGCGATGGGTCGGCGGCCGGTCGTCCGCGGCGGGTCGGGCGCCGTCCCGCGCCCCCGCCGCAGCCGCCTAGCATCCTTTCAAGTGACCGCAGTCGAGGAAGGTGCGCCGATGGTGAAGCCGGCCGAAGGGCGGACCAGCGTCTGGTTCGGGCACAAGGCGCGGCGCCGGAGGCAGGGCGGCGGCCAGCCGTCCGGGCTGGACCGGGGGCGGATCACCGGGACGACCGTACGGCTGCTGGACGCCGAGGGGCTGGAGCGGTTCTCCATGCGCCGGCTGGCGGCCGAGCTGAGCGTGACCGCGATGTCCGTGTACTGGTACGTCGACACCAAGGACGATCTGCTCGAACTCGCCCTCGACTCCGCGTACGGGGAGCTGCCGCTGCCCGACCCGGAGGGCGGGGAGGACTGGCGGGAACAACTGCGCGCGCTGGCCCGGCGGTACCGCGCGCTGCTGCTGCGCCACCCCTGGATGTCGCCGCTCTCCGGCCGCTATCTCAACGTCGGTCCGAACGCGCTCGCCTTCTCCCGCACGGTCCAGCGCGTGATCCGCCGCAGCGGCCTGCCCGCGCACGGGGTGACCGGCGCGATCTCGGCCGTCTTCCAGTTCGTGTACGGCTACAGCACGATCGAGGCCCACTTCCTCTCCCGGGTCGAGGCCGCCGGGATGACGCCCGACGAGTACCACGCCGAGGCGATGAGCGCGGTCACCGAGGCCCCCGAGGCCGCCGAGGTCATCGAGGAGTCGCGGGACATCCTTCAGGCCCGGGGCGACGCCACCGTCGCCGAGTTCCTCGACCACGACTTCGAGTTCGCCCTGGATCTGCTGGTCGCGGGCATCGAGGCGATGGTCCGCCGCGGCTGACGCCTACTCCGCCACCAGCCGCGCCGGGAAGCCGCCGGTCGCCACCGGGCTCCACCGCTCGGGTGTGATCCGGATGATCGACTTGCCCTGCTTCACCATGGCCGCGCGGTACTCGTCCCAGTCCGGGTGCTCTCCCGCGATGTTGCGGTAGTACTCCACGAGCGGCTCCACGGAGTCCGGGGTGTCGATCACCTCGGCGGTGCCGTCCACCTGGACCCACGGCCCGTTCCACTCGTCGCTCAGCACGATGACGCTGACCCGCTCGTCGCGCTGCGCGTTGCGGGTCTTGGCCCGCTCCGGGTAGGTGGAGACCACGATGCGGCCCGAGTCGTCGACGCCGCAGGTCAGCGGTGAGCCCTGCGGGCTGCCGTCGGCGCGCCGGGTGAGCAGGATCGCACGGTGCCGGGGCCGCACGAAGTCCAGCAACTCGTCCAGGGAGACACGGGTGTTGGTCGCGATGTTGGGTGCCATGACGTCAGCCTAGGGGCAGCGTGCCGGACCGCACGGCCGCGCGCCGCGGACCCGCCACGAGAGTCGTACGTACGGTCCCCCCGCGCCGGGGGGAGGACCGGCCCGCGGCGGCCGTGCGCCTCCGCTCGGAGCGCACGGCCGCCACGGGCCGGGGTTCGTGACCTACTCGCCCGGGTGGGCGAGCGCGATGTCGTGGCCGTCCGCACCGGTACCGGTGACCGTGAGGGGCGTCGCCACGGGCGGGTAGCCGGTCGCCACGACCGTGTACTCGCCGCCGTCGAGCCCGGTGAAGGCGTACGTGCCGTCCGCCCCGGTCGTCGCCGTGCCGGCCACGTCGCCCGCCGCGTCGAGCAGCGTCACCCGGGCGTCGGCCAGCGGGCCGTGCGGGGCCCGTACGACACCACGGACCCGGGCGAGGGCCGAGAGCTCGATCCCGACGCGGGTCTCGCCGGTGCCGTCGACCTCGACGGGCAGGGCGTGCGGCCGGAACCCGGCGGCGCTGACCGCGACGGTCACCGTCCCCGGCACCAGCTCGGTGAAGGCGAACTCGCCCCGCTCCCCGGTCGCCCGGGTGGCCGGCAGGTCACCGCGCGCGTCGGTGACGACGACCATGGCGCCGGCCACGGGCCGCGCGTCCTCGGCCGCGCGCACCTCGCCGGCCAGCCCGCCGGTGCCGCTGAGCACGATGTCGTGGGCCAGGGGCTCGTCCCGTACGACGACCGTGGAGGCCTGTGGCTGGAAGCCGTCGGCGGCGGCGATCAGGACGTACGACCCGGCGCCGGGCGCGTCGAGCGTGTACGAGCCGTCCTCCCGGGCCACCGACCGGCCGAGCCGGCGGCCCGAGGGAGAGATCAGCGTGACCGCGGCCCGCGGCACGGGCGCGTCCTCGGCTCCGCGGACGAAGCCGTGCACGGGCGTGCCGCCGGTCGCGGGCTTCGCGGCCGCGGCCTCGCCCGCGGCCGTCGGGTTCCCGTCCGCACCACCCGAGCGGGTCTCGTTGCCGGGTGCGAGCGGCCCCCGCGGGGTCCTCGCGCCGCCGGCGCTAGCCGGGGCGGGGGTGGCGGAAGCCGCCGCGGCTTGGGCCAGCGCCCCGCTCGTGCGCAGCGGCACCTCCTTGATGAAGAGGGTGACCAGGAACGCGAGGAACGCGATCGGGGTGATGTAGAGGAAGACGCCGGCGATGCCGTGGCCGTAGGCACCCTCCAGCCAGGTGCGGACGGGCGTGGGCAGCAGGTCCATGTCGGGGAGCTGTCCGGAGCCCGCGGCCTTGGCGGCGGCCGCCTGCTGCTGGGGGCCGAGCCGGCCGATGGTGTCCTCGGCGTGGTGCGTGATCCGGGTGGTCATCACCGAGCCGAGCGCGGAGACGCCCACCGCGCCGCCCAGGGAGCGGAAGAAGGTGACGACCGAGCTGGCGGCGCCGAGCTCGTGCGGGGCGACCTGGTTCTGGGTGGAGAGGACCAGGTTCTGCATCATCATGCCGAGGCCGAGGCCGAGGACCGCCATGAACGCGGCGATCCTCCAGTAGTCGGTGTCGTAGCGCATGGTGCCCAGCAGGCCCAGGCCCGCGGTCAGCAGCACACCGCCGCTGACCAGCCACGCCTTCCACCTGCCGGTCTTGGTGATGATCTGCCCGGAGGCCGTGGAGGAGACGAACAGGCCGGCGATCATCGGGATCGTCATGACGCCCGACATGGTCGGGGACTTGTCACGGGCCAGCTGGAAGTACTGGCTGAAGAACACCGTGCCCGCGAACATCGCGATGCCGACGCACAGAGAGGCGATCGAGGCCAGCGTGATGGTGCGGTTGCGGAACAGGTGCAGCGGGATGATCGGCTCGGCGGCCCGGGTCTCGATCAGCCGGAACACCAGGGCGAGCGCGAGCGCGCCGCCGACCATGGCGTACGTCTGCCAGGACAGCCAGGCGTACTTGTCGTCCGCGAAGGTGACCCAGATCAGCAGCAGGCTGACGGCGGCGGTGATGAAGAAGGCGCCGGCCCAGTCGACCTTCACCTTGCGGCGGTTCTCCGGCAGGTGCAGCGTCTTCTGCAGAACGACCAGCGCGATCAGCGCGAACGGCACACCGACGTAAAGGCACCAGCGCCAGCCGAGCCAGTCGGTGTCGGTGATCACGCCGCCGACCAGCGGGCCGCCGACCGTCGCGACCGCGAACGTCGCGCCGAGGTAGCCGGAGTACCGGCCGCGCTCACGCGGGGAGATCATCGCGGCCATGATGATCTGCGCCAGCGCGGTCAGACCGCCGGCGCCGAGGCCCTGGATCACCCGGGCTCCGATCAGCATGCCGGAGTTCTGGGCGAGGCCCGCGACGACCGAGCCGAGGATGTAGATGACCAGCGCCATCTGCACCAGCGCCTTCTTGCTGACCAGGTCGGCCAGCTTGCCCCACAGCGGGGTCGAGGCGGTCATCGACAGCAGGGCCGCGGTGACGACCCAGGTGTAGGCGCTCTGGCCGCCGCCGAGATCCTTGATGATCTCCGGCAGGGCGTTGGAGACGATGGTCGAGGACAGGATGGCGGCGAACATGCCGAGCAGCAGCCCGGAGAGCGCCTCCATGATCTGGCGGTGGGTCATCGCGGCGCCGTCGGAGGAGCCTCCCCCGTGCTTGGCGTGGGCCCGCACACCGGTCGGTGTGGTCGTTGCCATGGGTTTCCTTCTCTTATCTTGCTTCCGCGGGTGTACGGGTGGTCCGGGGTACGTCGGGCGGGGTGGACTCGGCGTTGTGCACCCGGCAGTCGCCGAAGCTGTCGCGCAGCCGGGTCATCAGCCGGATGAGCTGGCCGACCTCGTCGTCGCTCCAGTCGTCGAGCCGGGTGGCCAGCAGGCGGGTGGTCCGCCGGGACAGCTCGTCGAGCTGCTCGCGGCCCGCGGCGCTCAGGCGCAGGATGCGCGAGCGCTTGTCCGCCGGGTCCGGGGAGCGTTCGATCCAGCCGCGCGCGGCCACATGCGCCACATGCCTGCTGGTCACGGACATGTCCACGGAGAGCAGCTCCGCGAGCCGGCTCATCCGCATGTCCCCGTAGCGGTCCAGCAGCGTCAGCACCGCCGCCGAGCCGGCCGGGCACTGCTCGGGCATGATCCGCGCGAGGCCCCGCTTCACGGCGCCGATGGCGCTGAGCTGGCGGGCGAGTTCCTCGTACAGCCCCTGCTCGGCCATGACACCCCCCAGTTTGTTGCTTAGGGCAACCATAGAGGAAAGATGGTTGCTGTAGGCAAATGAATTGGGCGGGGAGGGCGCAAAAAGTTAGCAAAGGCAAGTATTGCGACCGTAAAACGCGCGGCCGAGCCCGTGCCGACCTCCGGCGAGCGGACCGCAGGTGGCGCGGGGGACCGCGCGGCCGGCTCCAAGGACCCGCAGCCGGGCCCGTCCCAAAACCACCCGCGGCCCCGCGCTTGGGCCGCGCCCGGCGATTCGCTAGGCTCGCGGCCCATGGCCAACACCCAGAACCCGCAGGGCAACCACGACCCCGCAGGCAGCACCCAGATGTTCCGCGCGTTCGTCGACGAGGCCCCGCAGGCCGCCGGCCCGCAGCAGGCCTCCTCCGGCCCGCGCGTCGGTCTCATCCTCGGCGTCGTGGTCGCGATCGCGGTCGTCGCGGCGGTCGCCTGGCTCGCGCTGAAGTAACGGCCCGCGGCCCCGAGCGGCCGCGGCTCAGCTCCACTCCACCGAGACGTCCCGCGTCTCGACGTGCATGCCGAGCGGCACTCGCCAGGCGTCGACGCACACCGTCCAGGCGCGTTCCTCGCGCGCCCCGGGCGCGATCGGCGCCGGCAGCTCCTCGGCCGACTCGACCGTGCCCCAGTCGACGCCGAGCGCGCCGATGATGTGCGTGCCGAAGGTCACCGTGCCCGAACGCACCGCGGTGCCCCCGGTGTTGCGCGGCTCCAGCGTCACCTTCTCGCACCAGCGCTCGGCCGCCGCCTTGCGCTCGGGCTCGCCCACGCTCAGGACGGCGGGCCCGGCGGGCGTGGTGGGGCCGGTCGGCTCGGGCGTGCGCGGCCCGGACGGTGTGGCCGGCGCGGAGGGCTTCGACGGCTTCGCCGGTCCGGGAGTCCCCGGTGCCGTACCGCCGTCCGGTGCGGTACCGCGGGACGGTACGGCCGGACCGGCGGGCGTGGTCGCGGAGGGCGCCCCGGCGCGCACCCCCGAGTTCTCGATGCCCCCGCCGCCCGGCCCGGTCGCGGCCTCCGGTGCGCCCGGTCCGGCGGATCCCGGGCCCTCCCGGCCCGCCGTCCCCGTCCAGCGGTGTCAGCGTCACCTCGCCCGTCGGCGCCGTCGCCGCCCGCGGGGCCGGCGCTCCTACGGCCGTATAGCCGCCGCCGCTCCCGCCGCCGCACCCGGCCGGCGCCAGGCCGCCCGCGCAGACGACGGCCGTCGACGCGCACAGCAGGGCGCGTCGACGGCCGGGTGTCGTATGGGTCCAGCTCGCTCGAAGCATCGCGCACAATGGCTGACGCCTCGTCAGATAAGAAGTCTCGTGCGGCGCTTGGGCCGTGGGTGTCCGCGTCGGCCGGCCCGAGGGGGCCGGTACGGGCCCCACGCCCGGCTCAGTCCGAGATGAGGCCCTCGCGCAGCTGGGCCAGCGTGCGCGTCAGCAGGCGGGAGACGTGCATCTGGGAGATGCCGACCTCCTCGCCGATCTGGGACTGGGTCATGTTGGCGAAGAAGCGCAGCATGATGATCCGCCGCTCACGGGGCGGGAGTTTGGCCAGCAGCGGCTTGAGGGACTCGCGGTACTCCACGCCCTCCAGGGCCGTGTCCTCGTAGCCGAGGCGGTCGGCCAGGGAGCCCTCGCCGCCGTCGTCCTCGGGGGCGGGGGAGTCCAGGGAGGAGGCGGTGTAGGCGTTGCCGACCGCGAGGCCGTCGACGACGTCCTCCTCCGACACGCCCAGTACGGTGGCCAGTTCACCGACCGTGGGCGAGCGGTCCAGCTTCTGGGACAGCTCGTCACTGGCCTTGGTGAGGGCCAGGCGCAGCTCCTGGAGGCGGCGCGGGACGCGGACCGACCAGGAGGTGTCGCGGAAGAAGCGCTTGATCTCGCCCACGACCGTCGGCATCGCGAACGTCGGGAACTCCACGCCCCGTTCGCAGTCGAACCGGTCGATCGCCTTGATCAGCCCGATGGTGCCGACCTGGACGATGTCCTCCATCGGCTCGTTGCGCGAGCGGAAGCGGGCCGCGGCGTAGCGGACGAGGGGGAGGTTGAGCTCGATCAGGGTGTCCCGGACGTAGGCACGTTCGGGGCTGTCCTGGTCGAGGGCGGCGAGCCGCAGGAACAGCGAGCGGGAGAGGGTGCGGGTGTCGATGTCCCCCGAGGCCGGCGGGGCCGGAACAGTGGCGGCCGGGAGGTCCTGGGCCGGCGCGGCCACAAGGACCACGGCATGGTCGAACGCGGCGTCGGGCGCGGACTCGCTCTTCGTGAGCGTGAGCACCTTCGAGCTGCCCTGATCTGCGGACATGCCACCCCCTTTGGGTCGCGGACGGTCGCGGCCGGCTCCCCGTGGCGAGGAGCGCAGCCTTCACCTGAATACCGGAGCCGGAGCCACGGCAAACGCGCTTCCGGAAGAATGTCACATGTCGGCAACACGCTGTAGAGACATGTCGATATCCACGATGCGAATCAGCCCTGGGTGCAGGGGGTGTGACGGTTCTTCAGCACAATTTTCGCGACAACCGCGCTGGTGGACGATTCGCTCTCGCAGGTGAGGGGTCGTCCGGGCGTTCTAGACGCCTGAGGCGGCGCTCATGACGGCCGCGAGGGCTGGGGCCGGAGTCCTGTGCGGCGGCGGTCGCGGGCCGGGTGGGCTTCTGTGGGACCCGGGCGGGTTCCGGTGCGGCAGTGGTCGTGACGGCCGGGTGGGTTCCGGTGCGGCAGTGGTTGTGACGGCCGGGTGGGTTCCGGTGCGGCAGTGGTTGTGACGGCCGGGTGGGTTCCGGTGCGGCGGTGGTCGTGAGAGCCGGAGTGGGCCCTGTGCGACGGCCCGGATGTCCCTACGCGTCGATGCGGTTGGCCATCCGCAGGCGCTGGAAGCTGCGGGCGAGCAGCCGGGAGACGTGCATCTGGGACACGCCTAGCTCGGCGCTGATCTGCGACTGTGTGAGGTTGCTGTAGTAGCGCAGCAGCAGGATGCGCTGTTCCCGCTCGGGGAGTTGGACCAGCAGATGGCGCACCATGTCGCGGTGCTCGACGCCGTCCAGGGCGGGATCCTCGTAGCCCAGACGGTCCAGCAGGCCGGGCAGGCCGTCGCCCTCCTGCGCGGCTTCGAGGGAGGTCGCGTGGTAGGAGCGGCCCGCCTCGATGCAGGACAGCACCTCGTCCTCGGTGATGCGCAGCCGCTCGGCGATCTCGGCCGTGGTCGGCGTGCGCCCGAAGGACGTGGTCAGGTCCTCCGTCGCGCCGTTGACCTGCACCCACAGCTCGTGGAGCCGGCGCGGGACGTGGACGGTGCGGACGTTGTCGCGGAAGTAGCGCTTGATCTCGCCGACGACGGTCGGCATCGCGAAGGTCGGGAACTGCACGCCCCGGTCGGGGTCGAAGCGGTCGATGGCGTTGATGAGCCCGATGGTGCCGACCTGGACGACGTCCTCCATCGGCTCGTTGCGGGAGCGGAAGCGGGCGGCGGCGTAGCGCACGAGCGGGAGATTGGCCTCGATGAGCGCCCCGCGCACCCGGTCGTGCTCCGGCGTGCCCGGCTGGAGGTCCTTGAGCTGGGCGAAGAGCACCTGCGTCAGCGCCCTGGTGTCCGCGCCCCGGCTGCGCTGCGGAGTGGCCGGAGCGGGAGCCTCTTCCTGGGGTGGCGCAGTACTGGCCGACACGGTCAACGCCACCTCTTCATCGGTCAACTCATCCGTCAAAAGCGGTCATAGCATCACAAGACATGCCCACTGTGTGCAAGCACCGCAAAACTCCGTGTTGGGGGTAAGTTGTGGCATAAGACGCACAATGGCCCCGCACCATTGCGGTGCGGGGCCGAAGTGTCCGACGTCAGAACTCGTAGTCGGCGATCACCCACGTGGCGAACTCCCGCCACAGGGACACGCCCGCCTGGTGCGCGGGGTGCTCGGCGTAGCGGCGCAGGGCCTCGGCGTCGTCGAAGGCGGAGTTGATCGCGAAGTCGTAGGCGATCGGGCGGTCGCTGAGGTTCCAGCCGAGCTCCCAGTGGCGGATCTCGGCGATCTCGCCCTCCAGCGCCTGGAAGGCCTTCTCGCCCTCGGCGACGCGCGGGTCGTCGCGGTCGACGCCCTCGTTCAGCTTGAACAGCACCAGGTGGCGGATCATGAGTCACCTCCGTTGGCGACCCAGGTCATGAAGTCGCCTATGGCCTTGGCGGCCTCCGATATGCCCTCGAACCCTATCTGCACGTAGTCGGCCGCCTTGGCCGGGTCCGTGATGATCAAGTACAGGATGAAGACGACGAGTACATAGACGGCGATCTTCTTCGCATTCACCGCCACCGCGGCCTCCCCTGTCGCCTGCCTCTGGCCCACGAACCCCTGTTCGCCGGCGGTGAGTGTAACTTCACGGCGTATTTAAGGACCAACGGCCCATGGTCCAGGGCCTTTCGCCACCTGCCCGGGGCCCGGCACGGCGCGCACGATGGGGCTGTGTCCCGGCGGTCCGGCAACGGTCCGGCGGGGTGCGGGACGGGCCCTCACTGCGGGGTGCGTGCCGGGACACTCCCCCGTCACCCGGCGCGTGCTGGAGGGCCGGCCTCCGTCGGGGAAGGCGGTCTCCCCCGGGACCGCCTTCCCCGTCCCTCGTGGCAGACCTCCTCCGGGACCGCTTCACCCGCCCTCATGGCAGACCCCCGGGACCGCCTCCCCGTCCTCGTGGCAGGCCTCCTCCGGGGCGGGCCGTCTCCTCGTCGCCTGCGGCGTACGGTGGCCGCCATGGTCACCGTCGACGACGTACGGCGCCTCGCGCTCGCGCTGCCGCGCACCGAGGAGCATCTGATCCACGACCGTGTGAAGTTCCGCATCGGCCGGATCGTCTACCTGGCGTTCTCCCGCGACGAGACCGTCCTCGGCTTCGCCTTCCCCAAGGAGGAGCGGGCGGACCTGGTCGCCTCGGCCCCGGAGAAGTTCCTCCTGCCCCGCGCCTCGGACCTGCGCTACAACTGGGTCGAGGTCCGCCTCGCCGCGCTCGACGAGAGCGAGGCGGCCGAACTGGTCACCGACGCGTGGCGCATGTGCGTGCCCGCCTCGGTGGCCCGCGCGCATCTGGGCACGGACCCAGAACCACCCCTGCCGCGCTGACGGCGGCCGCGACCCACCCCGCACACACGAGAAGGGCCCGTCTTTCGACGGGCCCCCTCTGCGAAGCGGTGGCGGAGGGATCTGAACGCGTGATCCGGGGCCGTTCACCGGCGTTCCTTTCGGTACCGACACACGCCCGTCGCGGCAGGCTGAACGGCCCCGGACGGCCGCGTACCGCGATGGATGAGACGGAAACCGAGACGGCGGGGTGACCTCGGTTCACGGTGATCAAGGACGTCGTGCTCGTCCATGCTGGTCATCCGACGGACGGGCAGGTCTGTTTCAAAGCCTGAGTGTCCGGGGGTCGCGAAGCGTCAGGTGTGAGCGGGTGTGCACGCCTGACGCTTCCTCGCCGGAAGGCTTTCCTCACTACCGCGACTTTGTAAAGATTCCCCCCAGGGAGGGGATATTCACATGCGCATCAACAGACGCGCGGTCTGCGCCGCGCTCGGTTTGCTCTTACCCGCCACAGGTGCGGCGACTCTGGCCGCGTCCACCGCACACGCGGCCACGCCTTGTGCCACCGGTGTGTGGACGGCGAAGTACTACGCGAACACCTCGTTCAGCGGTACGCCGAAGCAGACCACCTGTGACACGGCGATCAACGAGAATTACGGCACCGGTGACCCGGTGGGCGTTGCGCTGCCGCGTGACAACTTCGGCGTCCGCTGGACCATGAGCCGCGACTTCGGTTCCGGCGGGCCGTTCACCTTCTCCGCCGCCGCTCAGGACGGCATCCGGGTCTACCTCGACGGGGTTCGCAAGATCGACCTGTGGTCGAACGTCTCCGCGACGCGCGGCAAGAGCGTCCGCCTGACGATCCCCAAGGGCACCCACACCATCCGTGTCGACTTCGCCGCCTTCACCGGCAGTGCCAACGTGAAGTTCACGTACGCCCCGGTCACCAGCGCGAGCGTCGACAAGGTCAAGCCGCTGACGCCCACCGGTCTGAACGCCGCCTACAGCACCAGCACCCTCACGACCAGCCTCACCTGGACGAAGAACGTCGAGATGGACCTGGCGGGGTATCGCGTCTACCGCCGCACCGGCACCTCCAGCACCTGGACCAGGATCAGCGGCACGGGCCTGGTCACCTCGCCGTCGTACCTCGACACCCCGCCCGCCACCGGCGACGCGTACGGCTACGCCGTCACCGCCGTGGACAAGGCCGGCAACCAGACCGCCCGCTCTGCCGCCCAGACGGTGACCTCGGTCGACAAGACAGGCCCGGCCGCGCCGACCGGCGTCATGGCGAAGGGCACACCGCCGGCCGTCACGCTGACGTGGTATCCCGACACCACCGACGATGACCCCTTCAACCCCAGCTACTCGGTCTACCGGGCCACCTCGCCCACCGGTACCTTCACCCACCTGGGCTCAGGGGGTGTCGTCGTTCCGGCTTACACCGACGCGTCTGCCGAGCCGGGCGTCACCTACTGGTACAAGGTGCGCGCGTGGGACCGCCTGGGCAATCCCTCCGCGTTCTCGGCGGCCGTCAGTGCCGCGCGCCCGGCCGCCGGCGCCGATGCCGCTCCCGCTCCCACCGGGGTGACCGCCGACGACTGGTACGACGGCAACACCGTCACCTGGAAGCCGCCCGCGGGAGCCACGCCGACCGGATATCACGTCTACTTCAAGTCCGCCGCGGACCTGGACTGGACGAAGTTGACGTCCACGCCGGTGACTTCCACCAGCCTCCACCACCCCACCGCGCCCATGGGCGTGCTGTCGCAGTACTACGTCACGGCTGTGGACACCTCCGGAGCCGAGTCCCTCCCGTCGGCCATCGCGTCAGCCACCCGGGTCGACGGGTCCGGCACCGGCCCCTGGCCGACTCCGGAGGGACTACTGGCCCGTGAGAACACGGGCGGCATCGAACTGCTGTGGGACTCCTTCCAGCCGCCCAACGGCTCCGCCGTCGGCCCGTACGACCACCAGATGCTGTACCGCGCGGCAGGCGAGGGCGGCACTTACGAGCCGGTCGCCCGGCTGTCGCTCTTCGCGCATAGCTACGTGGACACCACGGCGCCGCTGAACGTCCCGCTCACCTACAAGCTCGTACGGGTCAACGGCGTCGGCACCGAGTCCGCCCCTGCGATCGTCAGCAGCATCCGCGACACCCCCGCCGTCCCCGGGGCCCTCACGGCGAGCGACGGCGTCCGTGAGACGCACGTGAGTTGGACCAGCGGCGGCGAAACCGACCTCAAGGGCTTCAACATCTACCGATCCACCAGCCCCGATGTCCGCGTCGCCCCCGAGTATCGGCTCAACAGCACGCCACTGAAGGGGAACATCATCGAGGTGTACTCACCGGACACGATCTTCGAGTACAGCGGCCCCGCCCCCGTCCACCTCGTGGACCACTACATCGAGCCCGGCGTCACCTACTACTACGCGATCACCGCAGTGGACATCTACGGCAACGAGTCCGAGCCCGCCACCGGCTCGGCAACGTCCACCGGCTGGGAGTGACGGAACACGGCCGGGCGCCAAGGCGCGCCCGGCCGTACCTGGCCGCACTGAGAGCCGCTGACCTGCGCGGACGTCTCGCCCGCCGTGGAGGCAGCAGCAGATCATCCATCCATGAGACCCGAAGTGCAGGTTCCTGGCTGATGGCCCACTCCCCGCCTGTGACGCGAGCGGAGAGGAGATCGGCAGGCGCGTCGAGCGGAAGCCGAAGAGGCGCCCGGTTCCAGGAACCGGGCGCCTCTCCTACCTGCGGTAGCGGAGGGATTTGAACCCTCGGTGACTTGCGCCACACTCGCTTTCGAGGCGAGCTCCTTCGGCCGCTCGGACACGCTACCGAGGGAGACCTTACAGCACAGGGTGGTCAGGGCTGAAATCAGTATGCGGCGGCCACCGGGCCGGGCCGCGTCACCGGTCAGCGGGTCCGGAAGAACTCCGTGAGCTGCCGGGCGCACTCCTCGGCCAGGACGCCCTCGACAACCTCGGGGCGGTGGTTGAGACGCCGGTCGCGCACCACGTCCCAAAGCGAGCCTGCCGCGCCCGCCTTGTCGTCGCGGGCGCCGTAGACGACCCGGTCGACGCGGGAGAGGACGATCGCGCCCGCGCACATCGTGCACGGCTCCAGCGTGACCACGAGCGTGCAGCCGGTCAGCCGCCAGTCGCCCGCCCGTCGCCCGCCGACGGCCTCCGCGGCGTCGTCCGGCACCGCGGAGTCCCTCAGCCGGGCGGCCGCCCGCCGGATGGCGAGCACCTCGGCGTGGGCCGTCGGGTCGCCGCCGGCCTCGCGCTCGTTGTGGGCGACGGCGAGGACCGTCCGGCCGTCCGCGGCCAGCACGACGGCGCCGACGGGGACGTCACCGCCCCGGACGGCCAGTTCGGCCTCGTCCAGGGCGAGGCGCATCGGGCCCCGCCAGCGGTCGCGTACCGGGTCGAAGCCCTCGGGGCCCTCGGAACGCCCGTCGGTTCCGGGGTTCCCAGGGGCCTCGGGGGTCCGGCCCTCTTCCATCGGTGCGGTCAGCGGACGGTCTCCAGGACCTCCGCGGCGCCGAGGGCCTCGGCGATCACACCGAGGGCGTCGTCGGACAATGTCCTCAGCTCCTTCTCACTGATGCCGAGGTCGTCGAGGATGCCCGCGTCGCCCACCGGGCCGTGCGGCACGGCATCGGCGGAGACGCCGGCGGACTCGGCGTCGTCGGCGGAGTCCTCGTCGTCGCCGTCCTCGGTCCCGTCGAGGTCCAGGGAGTCCAGGTCGTCGTCACCCGGATCCCGGCCGAGCAGTTCGTCGGTGAGCAGGATCTCGCCGTACGAGCTGCGGGCGGCGGCAGCGGCGTCGGAGACATAGATGCGCGGATCGTCCTCACCGTCCACACGGACGATGCCGAACCACGATTCCTCCTGCTCGATGAACACGAGGACCGTGTCATCCTCGTCGCCGGAGGACTCCCGGGCCAGGTCGGCCAGATCGGACAGGGTTTCCACATCGTCGAGCTCTGTGTCGCTCGCTTCCCACCCGTCTTCGGTGCGCGCGAGCAGTGCGGCGAAGTACACCGTGACTCTCCCACTGGTCTGAGGCGTGCCGGTTGGGGGTCCCCCCGGCGGAGGTTGCGGGCGGGGAGAGCTCAGGCTCCGAGCCCCACCCACTCGGAATCGTGGCAGAAACAAGGCGTCCAGGGGACGTCTTCGGCTCCCTGTGTCCGGCAGTTTCGATCGCGGGTGTGCCATCGACTCACCAGTCCACTCGTTGCCGCCACGTGCGGATCGTACGCGGGTTTTCCCATGGTCCACGTACGCCCGACCCGGTCAACACCCGTGACAGGCGCGGATCTTCCCGTTTCCGGCGCCGACTTTCCGACCTGGGGTTCTCTACCAGCGGAACGTTCGCATACGCATCGCGTGCCGCAGCCGGGCGGCCTTGGCCCGGCGCGGCTGGACCCGGTCACGCAGTTCGCGGGCCTCGGCGAGTTCGCGCAGGAACCGGGCGCGTCGCCGCCGGCGGTCGGCGTCGCTCTCCGGCGCGCTCTCCTCGGCGCCGCCCCCGGCTATGCCGCCGTCGCTCTCGCGGCCCTCGTGGTCAGGCAGATCCCGCATCGGCACACCACCCCAGCCCAGTCCGTCCCTCCCACTTTCCCCCGACCGGGCGGTTTGACGCCAGCGCGCGGGGACAGGCGGCGCGGCTACTGTTATGGACATGCGTCTCCACGTCGTCGACCACCCTCTGGTCGCCCACAAGCTCACCACCCTGCGCGACCGGCGCACCGACTCCGCGACCTTCCGGCGGCTCGCCGACGAACTGGTCACCCTGCTCGCCTACGAGGCCACGCGGGACGTACGCACCGAGCAGGTCGACCTCGACACGCCGGTCGCCCGGACCACCGGCGTCAAGCTCTCCCACCCGCGCCCGCTGGTGGTGCCGATCCTGCGGGCCGGTCTCGGCATGCTGGAGGGCATGGTCCGGCTGCTGCCTACCGCCGAGGTGGGCTTCATGGGCATGATCCGTGACGAGGAGACGCTGCAGCCCTCGACGTACGCCACGCGGATGCCGGAGGACCTCTCGGGGCGGCAGGTGTACGTGCTGGACCCGATGCTGGCCACCGGTGGCACGCTGGTCGCCGCGATCCAGGAGCTGATCAAGCGGGGGGCCGACGATGTGACCGCCGTCGTGCTGCTCGCTGCGCCTGAGGGGGTCGAGGTGATGGAGCGGGAGCTGGCCGGGGCGCCGGTGACTGTCGTCACGGCGTCTGTGGATGAGCGGCTCAATGAGCACGGGTACATCGTGCCGGGGCTGGGTGATGCGGGGGACCGTATGTATGGGGCTGCCGAGTAGGGGGCTGTTCGGCGGTGCGGGGTGCCGGCGGCGGCTGGTGCGTTATGGCTGGTCGCGCGGTTCCCCGTGCCACTGAGGGCATGCGCGTTCCCCGTGCCCCTGGAAGCGTGGGCCCTTTCCCGTGCCTCTGGAAGCGTGGGCCCTTCCCGTGCCCCTGAGGGCTCTGCGTGGTTCTCCGCGGCCTTGAGGAGTCGCGCAGTTCCCCGCGCCCCCAAAAGATTGCGCCGTTCCCCGCGCCCCTAAGAGGCTGCGCCGTTCCCCGCGCCCCTAAGAGGCTGCGCAGTTCCTCGCGCCCCTAACAGATTGCGCAGTTCCCCGCGCCCCTAAGAGGCTGCGCCGTTCCCCGTGCCCGTAAAAGATCCCCGCGCCCCCAAAAGATTGCGCAGTTCCTCGCGCCCCCAAGAGGCTGCGCCGGTCCCCGTGCCCCCAACGACTGCGGCGGTCCCCGTGCCGCTGCGGGGCTGCTCGGCTTGCTGCGCGTCTGGGAGGTTGCGCGGTTCCTCGCGCCGCTAGGAGAAGCTTCGCGGGGGCCTGGGGGCTTTAGCAGCTCTTTTTGGTGTCCGTCTGGGGTGGGGCCGGGGCTGTGAGTTTGGACAGGGTGAGGTCCGCGGTCGCCTTCGGGGTGAGGGTGCGGAACTTGTCGCCGATGATCAGGTCGACGGCCGTGCCCTTGCGGGTCGCCTCGGTGCGGGGTTCGGCGCCGGTGAGCTGGGCGGCGAGGACCGGGAGCGAGGTGTCCTGGGCGGAGGCGGGGCCGAGCAGGAGGCCGATGCCCTTGACCTTCTTGTCGAACTCGGCGGCCGCGTTGCCGACGTCGCCGACGCGGAAGCCGCGCTTCTTGAGTTCGTCGGCGGTCTGCTTCGCCAGGCCCTGGCGGGTCGTGGCGTTGAATACGTTGACGGTGATCCGGCGGGGCTCGGGCAGGACCTTGGCCACGCTGGGGGAGGGGCCGGCCTTGGTGGCGCAGTCCGCCTTGGGGCCCGCCGCGCTGGCCTTGTCGCCGTCGCCGCCGGAGAAGACGTCGATGAGCTGCAAGGTGCCCCACCCGGCCGTCCCGAGGACGGCGACGGAGGCCACGACCGCGAGGACGAGCCTGACGCGCCGCCGGGGACGGCGCATTCGCGGGTATTTGTCCCCCGTGATCCGGTACTGGCCGCCCATGCCAGGGGGAGTCAGCATGCTCATGGGCGCAGCGTAGTGCGACGCGGCGACGATGCCTACTAGATGATCATTCGACGCTGCGCGGTCCAACCCGAAAGGGCCAACAGGTGGCCGGAGGGTTGTGGCCCCGAGAGGCCTTGTGAGGCCTCAGGAAGCCCCGGGAAGCCCCTACAGCTCCAGCACGCGCGCGTGCAGCACCTGGCGCTGCTGGAGCGCGGCGCGGACGGCGCGGTGCAGGCCGTCCTCCAGGTAGAGGTCGCCCTGCCACTTCACGACGTGTGCGAACAGGTCGCCGTAGAAGGTGGAGTCCTCGGCGAGGAGGGTCTCCAGGTCGAGCTGCTGCTTGGTCGTCACGAGCTGATCGAGGCGGACCGGGCGCGGTGCGACGTCCGCCCACTGCCGGGTGCTCTCCCGGCCGTGGTCGGGGTACGGCCGGCCGTTTCCGATGCGCTTGAAGATCACACGGAAAGCCTACCGGTCAAGACCTTCCGGGCGCAGCCATGGAGACGCGGTGCGACCCTGGGAAAGATGCCGTGAATCGGGTCGAATCGGAACAGGGGTCCGACATGAGCGACCGCGAGACCATGCCCGGGGCCACCGCGCCCGAGGCTCCGGGCGGCGCCCCGGCACTGCCAAAGGAGGCGCTGAGGATCGCCGCCGGGTACGCCTTCACCGGTCCGGCGCTGGAGCTGGGCGCCCTGCTCTGGGACGGGCGGTGTCTGCCCGACGCGCGGGTGCGCATCCCGCTGCCCGTGCTCAACCGGCACGGCCTGGTCGCGGGCGCCACCGGCACCGGCAAGACCAAGACGCTCCAGCTCATCGCCGAGCAGCTCTCGGCGCAGGGCGTGCCGGTGTTCCTCGCCGACGTGAAGGGCGACCTCTCCGGCGTCTGCGCGCCGGGCGCCGGGGGCGACAAGGTGCGCTCGCGGGCCGCCGAGGTCCACCAGCGCTGGACGGCGACCGGCTTCCCGGCCGAGTTCTACGCGCTCGGCGGGATCGGCCACGGCATCCCCGTCCGGGCCACCGTCACCGGCTTCGGTCCGGTGCTGCTGTCGAAGGTGCTCCGGCTCAACCAGACGCAGGAGCAGTCCCTCGGCCTGGTCTTCCACTACGCCGACACGAAGGGCCTGGAGCTGGTCGACCTCAAGGACCTGCGCGCGGTGGTCGCCTTCCTGACCTCCGACGAGGGCAGGCCCGAACTGAAGGACATCGGCGGGCTGTCCACCGCCACGGCCGGGGTGATCCTCCGCTCGCTGACCGCCTTCGAGGCGCAGGGCATGGGCGACTTCTTCGGGGAGCCGGAGTTCGACACGGCCGAGTTCCTGCGCACGGCGGCGGACGGCCGCGGCATCGTCTCGCTGCTGGAGCTGCCCGCCGTGCAGGACAAGCCGCAGCTGTTCTCGACGTTCCTGATGTGGCTGCTGGCGGACCTCTTCCACGACCTGCCCGAGATCGGCGACGCCGACCGGCCGAAGCTGGTGTTCTTCTTCGACGAGGCGCATCTGCTGTTCGACGGTGCCTCGAAGGCGTTCCTGGACGCCATCGCGCAGACCGTGCGCCTGATTCGCTCGAAAGGGGTCGGGGTGTTCTTCGTGACGCAGACCGCGAAGGACGTCCCCACCGACGTGCTCGCCCAGTTGGGCAACCGCGTCCAGCACGCGCTGCGCGCCTTCACACCGGACGACCAGAAGGCGCTGAAGGCCACGGTCAGGACCTTCCCGAACTCGGCGTACGAGCTGGAGGAACTGCTCACCGGCCTCGGCACCGGCGAGGCCGTGGTGACCGTCCTCGGCGAGAAGGGCGCGCCGACACCGGTCGCCGCGACCCGGCTGCGGGCCCCGGAATCGCTGATGGGGCCGGTCGACGCGGCCGGGCTGGACCGGGCGGTGACGGGCTCGCCGCTGTACGCACGTTATGCACAGGCTGTGGACCGCGAGTCGGCGTACGAGAGGCTGGCCGAGGCGCGGGCGACGGAGAAGCCGACCGAGAAGCCGACGGAGAAGCCCGCGCGGGAGCCGCGCGGGAGGCAGCGGGCCGAGACGGCGCCCCGGGATGAACAGTCCCTGGCGGAGCAGGTCATGGGCAGCGGCATGTTCAAGTCGCTGGCCCGGTCGGTCGGCACGCAGATCGGGCGCGAGATCACCCGCTCGGTCTTCGGCACCGCCCGCAGACGCCGCTGAGCCGCCCCCGGGGTTCCGTCCGACGGCGGTGAGCCGGACGTCCACGGGGGACGCCCGGCCCGGTTCAGCGGGACTCTCGCCGTTTCACCGAAGGCCGCGGCTCGGGCCGCTTGCTCTCCGGCTTGGGCGCGCCGCGTGCGGCCTCGGCGCGCAACAGGGCGCGCAGGACCGCGTAGGGATCCGAGGGCATCTCGGTGCTCCTTGCGTCGGGAGGGACAGGGCAGCCTGGGGGAGCGGCCCGGTCAGCAGCGCAGCACCACCGTGCGCAGCCCGCGCAGGGCGTACGGCGGCCGCGGCGACGCGGGGCGGAGCGGGTGGCCGGGCCCCTGGCGGGGCGCGGCCGGGCGGTGCGGGGCCGCAGCCGGACGCGTGGGCGCGGCGGGCCGGTGGGCGGAGCGGGCCGGCGGCCGTAGGGCCGTGTCCAGTACGTCGTACTCGACGCTCTCGCCGGGGACGGCCAGGGCCGGTGCGGTGAGACCGCCGGTCACCGGGGGCGCGCCCAGGAGCAGGGCGAGCACCAGCACGAGCATTCGCGGCCAGGTCCGGCCGCGGGCGAGGCGCGATGTGGTGCTCATGCCGGGTGCTGTGCCCGGCACGGGCCCGCCGCGCAGCACTCCGGGGCCGAGATCCGCCTGCTTGGACCACACCCGAGGCGCACACCCGCGGCTCACAGTTCGCGTGGGACCTGCCGGGCGCGGCCGCGGACGAAGAACGCCGTGACGATCTCCGTGACGCCGACCACGAGCAGCCAGATGCCCCCGACCAGGGTGAGCACGGTCACCGACTCGAAGGGCGAGTCGATCAGTACGACGCCCGCGACGAACGTGAGCACGCCGAGGAGGATCTGCCAGCCGCGGGCCGGCATCGAGCTGTCCGAGGCGGCGGCCAGCGTCTGGGTGATGCCGCGGATCAGCCAGCCGATGCCGATCCACAGGGCCAGCAGCAGGATCGACTGCATCGGGCCGCGGAAGCAGAACAGGCCCAGCAGGATCGACAGGGCTCCGCTGACGAAGGCGAGGACGCGCAGCGAGGTCGTGCGGTGGGTGCCGAACGCCGCGACGAGCTGGAGGACGCCGCTGATCAGCAGGTAGACGCCGAAGAGAAGGCCGACGACGAACAGCGAGACGTCCGGCCAGACCAGGACGAGGACGCCGAGGACCAGCGAGGCGACGCCCGTGAGCATCACGATCTGCCAGGCGGCCCGGGACAGGACGCGCAGGGGGCCCTCGAAGGGCGGTTCCGGGGCGTGCGGGCCGTGGCGCGGGGGCGCGCCGCCGTGGACGCCGCGGTCGTCGTGGTCCGGTCCCCGGGGGGAGCCGGTCGGTGCCTCGGTCATGGTTCATGCTTCGGCCGGACCGAGAGGGTGTGCCACCTGGAGGGGGCCACGGGGGTGGCCGCGCCGCCGGGGCGTCGGGGTGCCGGCGTGTCTCTCGGTCAGGCCTTCTTCACGGCTCTGGCGGCCTTCGCCGCCGCCTTCATCTCCTGCTTGTGGGCACGGACCTTGGCGAGGGACTCCGGGCCGGTGATGTCGGCGACGGAGCGGAAGGAGTCGGGTTCGCCGTAGGACCCGGCGGCCTCGCGCCAGCCGGTGGGCCGTACGTCGAGCTGTTTGCCGAGGAGGGCGACGAAGATCTGGGCCTTCTGTTTGCCGAAGCCGGGCAGGTTCTCCAGGCGGCGCAGCAGTTCGGGCCCGTCGGCGACGCCCTTCCAGACGAGCTCGGCGTTGCCGTCGTAGTGCTCGACGAGGTAGCGGCTCAACTGCTGGACGCGCTGGGCCATGGAACCGGGGTAGCGGTGCACCGCCGGTTTCTCCGACAGCAGCGCGGCGAAGTCCTCCGGGTCCTGGACTGCGATGTCGTGGGCGTCCAGGTCGTCCGCGCCGAGCCGGTCGGCGATCGTGCGCGGACCCTTGAACGCCCACTCCATCGGAACCTGCTGGTCCAGCAGCATCCCCACCAACGCGGCGAACGGGCTGCGGCCGAGCAGGGCGTCGGCCTCGGGATCCTGGGCGAGGTGCAGCGTGACGTCCATGACCCCGATCATCCCCCTCTCGGCGTCAGCTCTCCACGTGAGCGCCGGTGAACGCCCCGCCGAAGGGAGTGTCGGCGTCGCGGACGGTGACCCCGGCGCTCCTGTCCGTGAGATTCACCGGGCCGACGGCCCTGACCCGCTGTGGCCGTGCCGCGTCGCGTACGATTCCGGCACGCCACTTAGGCAAGGCTTACCTAAAACGTAAAGGGGCGAGG
Source organism: Streptomyces sp. NPDC006458 (assembly GCF_040612135.1). Lineage (NCBI taxonomy): Bacteria > Bacillati > Actinomycetota > Actinomycetes > Kitasatosporales > Streptomycetaceae > Streptomyces > Streptomyces sp. NPDC006458. The sequence goes on from NZ_JBEXPR010000022.1 coordinate 44,205, forward strand.
GTGACCACCGAGATCTACCGGGACGCTTGGGGGATCCCCCATCTGCGCGCCGACAGCGCCCTCGCGCTCGCCCGGGCCCAGGGCCGGGTCACCGCCCGCGACCGGGCCTGGCAGCTGGAGGTCGAGCGGCACCGGGCCCAGGGCACCACGGCGGCCTTCCTCGGCCCCGAGGCCGTCGCCTGGGACGTCTTCGCCCGCCGCCTGCGCCTCGCCGACACGGCCCGGCGGTGCTCCGAGCACCTGGAGCGGACCGATCCGCACAGCGCGCAATGGGTGCGGGCGTATGTGGAGGGTCTCAACGAGGGCCTTGCGGAGGTGGCCGACGGCGGTGTCGGCGAGCGCGACGCTCCGGCCGGTGCGCCTGGGTCTCCGCGGCCTGGTGCTCCCGGGTCTCCGCGGCTCGGTGCCCCTGGGTCCCCGCGGCCAGGGGCGCCCGAGTCCCCGCGGGCCGATGCCCCCGGGTCTGCGCGGGCCGATGCCCCCGAGTCCCCGCGGGCCGGTGCGCCTGGGTCTCCGCGGCCTGGTGCTCCTGGGTCTCCGCGGCTCGGTGCCCCTGGGTCCCCGCGGCCAGGGGCGCCCAAGTCTCCGTGGGCCGATGCCCCCGAGTCCCCGCGGGCCGGTGCCTGCGCGTCTCCGCGGGTCGGTGCTCCCGGGTCCCCGCGGCCAGGGGCGCCCGAGTCTCCGTGGGCCGATGCCCCCGAGTCCCCGCGGGCCAATGCCCCCGAGTCCCCGCAGGCCGATGCCCCCGCGTCCCCGCGGGCCGGTGCCCCCGAGTTCGCGCGGGCCGGTCTCGTGCCGGGCCGGTGGGAGCCGTGGACGCCCTTCGCGATCTGGCTCAGCGCGCACATCCCGTTCGCCGGATTCCCCTCCAAGATCTGGCGGGACCTGCTCCGCCACCACCTCGGCCCCGAGGCAGTCGCCCTCTTCGCCACCGACGGCCCCGGCACCGCGGGCAGCAACGGCTGGCTGCTGACCGGCGAGCGCACCGTCACCGGGCAGCCCCTGCTCGCCGGCGACCCCCACCGCTACATCGAGGACCCCGGCGTCTACCAGCAGATACGCCTCGCCTGCGACGAGTTCGACGTGGTCGGCCTCGCCGTGCCCGGCGTCCCCGGCATCGCCCACTTCGGCCACGCCGGAGCCGTCGCCTGGTCCATCACCCACGCCATGGCCGACAGCCAGGACCTCTACCGCGAGCGGCTGCGCCGCACCGGCGCCGGTGTCGAGGCACTCGGCCCCGACGGGCGGTGGCGGCGTGCCGCACGGCACACCGAGACCGTCGAGGTCGCGGGCGATGAGCCGGTGCGGGTGGAGATCATCGAGACCGACCGGGGCCCCGTCGTCGCGGGCGGCCCCGAGGGCCTCGACGACGCCACCCCGCTCGCCCTCAGCCTGCGCTACGCCGCCCGCGTCACCGGCGACCTCGGCTTCTCCGCCCTGCTGCCGCTGCTGCGCTCCCGCACCGTCGCCGACGTCGACCGGGCCGCCGACCGCTGGGCCGAACCCGTCAACGTCCTCCAGGCCGCCGACACCGGGGGCGGCACCCTGCACCGCGTCGCGGGCCGGGTGCCCGTGCGCCCCGAGTCCCACCGGGTCGGCATCGTCGACGCCTGGGAGGACGGCCACGCCTGGCAGGGCTGGCACGAGACGCCCCGCGCGGCCGTCCCCGACGAGGGCGCCGTCGTCATGGCCAACGAACGCGGCCTCGCCGCCCCCCTCGGCGTCGAGTTCGCCCCGCGCCACCGCGCCGACCGGATCGCCGCGCTGCTCGCCGGGAAGGAGAGATGGGCGGGCGCCGACATGCCGGCGATCCACATGGACACGCACCTGGCCTCGGCCGCGGCGCTGCTCGAACACGTCGAGGGCATCCGCCCGCCCCTCACCGCCGAAGCCGCCGCCCTGCGCGAGCGCCTGCTGCGCTGGGACCGCCGGATGGACGCGGACAGCCGGGACGCCGCCGCCTACGCCGCCCTGCGGACCCGGGTCGTCCGCGCGCTCGCCGCCCAGCCCGCCTTCGCCGCGCTCGCCCAGCCGCCCGCGCACTCCGAGGTCCTGCTGCCCTGGCTCGCCCTCCTCCCGCGCGTCGGGTTCGCGCTGGAGAACATGCTCCGGGCGAAGGACCTGTACGGCATCGACCGCGAGGCCGTCGTACGCCAGGCCCTGGAGGACACGGCCGCGGAGCCCGGCGCCGCCTGGGGCGACACCCACCGCCTCGCCCCCTGGCGCGCCCTGCCCGACCCCGCGTACGACGAACCGGGCCTGTCCGGCGACCACGACTGCGTGCTGTGCACCTCGGCGGTCCCCGGTGTCACCGACCTCGCCGCCCGCGCCCCCGCCGCCCGCTTCGTGTGGGACCTTGCCCGGCGCGAGGACAGCCGCTGGATCGTCCCCTTCGGCACCTCCGGCGTCCCCGGCTCGCCCCACCACCGCGACCAGCTGCCGCGCTGGCTCGCGGGAGACCTAGCCCCGGTCGTCACCGACTGGGACCAGCTCACCAAGGAGACCGATGTCTGACCAGTACGCCGCCCGCACCGCCGTCCACGAACAGCACGTCGACGGCTTCGGCCTCTTCCGCGTCCTCCGTCTCGACGCCGCCGCCGACGCCCCGGTCCTGCACTGCTGGGTCAGCGAGGAACGCGCCGAGTTCTGGGGCATGGTGGGCCTGACGGTGTCCCAGGTCGAGGACATCTACGCCCACATGGACACCCTCGACACCCACCACGCGTTCCTGCTGGAGCGCGAGGGCGAGGCCGTCGCCCTCTTCCAGACCTACGAGCCCGAGGCCGACCGGGTCGGCGAGTGCTACGACGTCCGCCCCGGCGACATCGGCGCCCATCTGCTCCTCTCCCCCGCCGGATCCGGCGGCGCGCGGCACGGCTGGACCGCCGCGCTGACCAGCGTGATCAACTCGTACGTCCTGCTCACCCTGGACCGGCAGCGGGTCGTCGTCGACCCCGACGTCCGCAACGGCAGGGCCATCGCCCTGTTCAGCAGGATCGGCTTCGAGACCGGCCCCGAGGTCGTCCTGCCCGAGATCGACCTCCCGGACGTGTACCTCCCCGAGAAGAAGGCCCAACTCGCCTTCCTCGCAAGGGAGGTAGCCTTCCCGGCATGACGCCGCAGGAGCTGGTCGAGCAGTACGGCCTGGAACCGATTCCGCTCGAAGGGGGTCTGTTCCGCCGCACCTGGACCGGCCCCGCGCGCCCCGACGGCCGTCCGGAGGGCACGGCCATCGTCGCCCTCCTGGCCGCCGACGACTACTCGGCCCTGCACCGCCTGAAGTCCGACGAGATCTGGCACTTCTACCTCGGCGACCCGCTGGAACTCCTCCTCCTCGCCCCCGACGGCAGCACCGGCACGCAGGTGCTCGGGCCGGACATCCGGCGCGGCCACCGGCCCCAGCTGACCGTTCCCGCGGGCACCTGGATGGGCGGCCGGGTCACCGAGGGCGGGACATGGACGTTCTTCGGCTGCACGACCACACCCGGCTTCACCTACGAGGACTACGAGCACGGCAGGGCAGCGGACCTGACGGCGCGCTACCCCGCCGAAGCCGCCCGGATCATGGCACTGTGCCGGCCATGAGCGAGCGGCACGAAGGACTCCTGCACGGTCTGGTCGCCCTGGTCACGGGCGCGGGCGGCGGCATCGGACGCGGTATCGCGCTGCGGTTCGCCGAGGAGGGGGCGGCGGTCGCGCTGCACTGCCGTACGTCCGTGGAACCGGCCGGCGAGACCGCCGAGCTGATCCGTGCCTCGGGCGGGCGGGCCGTCGTACTGACCGCCGACCTCACGGACGAGACCGCGTGCCGGCGGCTGGTGGACGAGGCCGCGCGGTTCGGCGGCGGCCGTCTGGACGCCCTGGTCAACAACGCGGGGGTGCAGCCGGTGCGGGCGCTGCCCGGAATGCCGGCGGAGGAATGGCGAGCCGTCGTGGACACCAACCTCACCGGTGTCTTCGCCTGCACCCAGGCCGCGGCGGAGGTCATGCGGGCCCGGCCCGGCGGCGGTTCGGTGACCCACATCGCCTCGATCGAGGCGCACCGCCCGGCCGTCGGCCACGCCCACTACAGCGTCTCCAAGGCCGCGGTGGTCATGCACGCCCGCGCGGCCGCCGTCGAGTACGGGGAGTGGGGCATCCGGGTCAACACCGTCTCCCCGGGCCTGATCGACCGCGACGGCCTCACCGGGACCTGGCCCGAGGGAACGGCCCGCTGGCAGGCCGCCGCCCCGCTGCGCCGCCTGGGCCGCCCCGAGGACGTGGCCAACGCCTGCGTCTTCCTCGCCTCGCCCCTCGCCTCCTGGATCACCGGCCAGGACCTGGTGGTGGACGGCGGGGTGTCCGCGCGACCGGGCTGGTGACGCGGGAAGTCCGCCGCCGACTGAACACAAC